>WJIU01000037.1 GCA_014730115.1 Microcaldota archaeon | reverse complement strand
CGTGTCAAATATGACTATTCTCCTGAGCTCAGCATGGCAGAGAAAAAGGAGCTTCTTGAAAAGGCAAGGGAGTTCATAAGCAGAAGGCCTGCCATCCTGAGGATGAGCAATAAGGCAATAGAGAAGAAATTTGCCAAGGCGACTTAGTTTATTTATAAATAACCATTTATAAACACTATATTTAAATATACTTTCATACACTTTAATATACATGAAACAACATTTGTTCACTATCGCGGAGGGCCATTTCTATGCCGTAGTCAACCACGTGGTCTCTCATTTCAGGAAGCGGCTGGGCCGCATGAACGAACCCATGATTGTAGGCGGCCTGGCAGTGCAGCTGCACATAATGGACATGACAATAAAGGCCGGACTGAGTCCCGAGTGCTCACATTTCAGGAAAACAGACGACATTGACCTTGATTTTCCCGGGAGCGCCTCCCGTGGGGAAGTGGGCGGAGCAATTGCAAAAATCCCCCAGCTTGATGCCGAGATTGGCGGCCGTCTGATTAATGCAGAGCTTGTTAGGAATGGTGATAAGAAACCGGTCATCGACCTTTTTGTGGTTGGGCCCAGGGGTGAAACAAACCAGAGCATGAAGCTCAATATATCAATAGGCCCGGAAGACCTTTATGGCTTTACTGGTGATTTTCAGGCAAGCAGGCACCAGAGGAAGGCATCCATAAGCTTTTCTCACGTTTGCGTGGATGAAAAGGCAGACTTCACTGTAGTGGGGCTGGAAGACCTGATTGTTACCAAGGCAGCCAACGGCAGGGCAAAGGACAGGCAGGACCTTTCAAGCATTGCCGATGTTGTCAGAACCACCGGCAGGAATCTGGACCGAGAACTGATGAATGATTCCCTGAATTTTGTTAAGGAATACAACCAGAGGAATGCGGCAAGAGCAAACTACCATGATTTCCTGCGCCGGCTGGATAGAAAACCAAAGCCAGCATCCAAACCGGCCAGGCTGAAGTCAAGGTAGGCTAGAATAGGGTAGTCTGGCCTCCGAGGTCCATGAAGTTCCCGAATCTTATTCCCACTCTTCTTACCGGCAGTTCCTGCTCTTTCAGAAATCCCTCCACCAGCTGCTTTTTCTCTTTGGAGGTGTCTGAATTCCAGGGCCTGGGATTCCGGAAGGATATGGACTTGGTGTGCGTTTTCATGTCCTCGGTAATGAAGATAATGCTGAGAGTGCGGTAGGATTTTTTCATATACATGAGCCATTCCCTGGCATCCTTCTCCAGCTCATCAAGCTTGTTTAGAATCATATTGGCGTCCCGGGTGCTTTCTTTCAGGGTGCCCAGCCGGCTCACTTCCTCCTGTTCTTTCTCCTCCCCAAGTTCATCTCCGTAATCCCCCAGCCCAAGATGGTGAAGCCTCCCCCCTGTTTTCCTTCCAAAAAGTTCAACCAAAGTAATGGGGTCTGTCTTTTTCAGGTCCCCCACGGTCTGCACCCCCAGCCTTTTCAGGGCTTCGGCAGTCTTGGGGCCTATGCCCGGCACCTTTTCCGGCTCTGATTCCTCAATCGTTTTCTTTTCCTGGTCCTTGTCAAGAACAAGAAGCCCGTCGGGCTTTGCCCTGGAAGCGGCCATTTTTGCTCCAAGAAGGGACGGAGCAACCCCGGCTGTGGAAGTCAGTCCGAGCTGGGACTTTATCTGTTTTTTCAGTTCAGATGCCTTTCCTGCTGCATTATTATCCTCGGCATTCCATTCATCTATGCTGACCTGGACCACCCTGGACAAGGCCTTTCTCACAATCTCGTCTATCTGGGAGGATACAAGGGCATAATATTCACGGTCAGCAGGAACAAAAAGGGAATCTGCAGGGGGCGCCCTTTTCCTGGCCTGGGATATGGGCATGCCTGCCCTGATTCCGGCTTCCCTTCCCGCATAATTGACCGTTGCAACAGCCCCGGAATCCTCAGAGCGTCCGCTGTACATGCAGACGACGATTATTTTCCCTTCTGCCATTGGCCTTCTTTTTTCTTCCACCTGGGCATAGAAATAATCCATGTCAATGTGAAGGTACACGGTTATGAATTACCTGAAGTTATTTATTACATTACCTACTGCATTTACCCAATGGAAATATACGATGAAATGGCCCGGCGCTACGACCTGATATATGGCGACCTTGCAGACCTTGAATATTACATGAACGAGGCCAGGAATGCAAGGGGAAAGGTTTTGGAAGTCGGCTGCGGCACCGGCAGGATTCTGCTCCATCTTCTGGAAGAGGGCATTGATGCCCAGGGTCTGGATTCTTCGCCTGAAATGCTTGCTGTGCTGAAAGAAAAGGCTGAAAAAAAGGGCCTGGAGCCAAGGGTGTCCTGTGCAGACATGCTGGATTTCAGCCTTGATGACAGATTTCAGCTAATAATTCTCCCCTACCGGACTTTTCTTCACCTTAAGAACAAGAGCGACATGGAGAAGGCACTGCTGAACCTGAAAAAGCACCTTGAGCCCGGAGGAAGGCTGATCCTGCACGTGTACAAGCCCTTGGAAGAGGACCTTTCAATGCAAGGTGAATATCATCATTTTGAAACCGAGCATCTTGAAACACCCGAAGGCGAAAGATACACCATCGACTGGCATCTCCAATATGAACCGGTTGGCAGAATGGCGCATTACAGGGTTGTGCTCAGGCTTGCCGGCGGGGAAAAGCATACCTATGAAATGGACATCCATCTTGTAAAGATGAAAGAGCTGGGGGAAATGCTCAAGGAGTGCGGATACAAAAACATCAAGGCGTACTGGGGTTTCGACTATATACCCTTTAAAGGCGAGCCGGGCGAGGTGGTCTGGATTGCAGAGAATTGATGTCTTTGACATCATCCGCAGCCTTTTCTTCGGCCCGGAAAAGGTTGTGTTCTCAAGATTCATGGACCCTCTCGGAAACTTTGAGATTTTCTACCCAAAGAAATGGAAATTCGACAGGGACATTGCAGTGGTGGAAGGCAAGTACACCGTACAGTTTGAGTCCAAGAAAAGCACATTTACCATTTCAGTGGACGCCTCTCTTCCTTTAGACTTTGATTTCAGAAAATATGCAAAAAAGGAGCTTGAGAGCCCCACCGCCGGAATACTGGCCACTGCAAGAAAAACTACTTTCAGGGGCATGCCTGCATTCAAAAGGGAGTATTCCTATTATTCGGAAGGCAGGGAATACTTTGGAGGGGGAGTAATGTTCTACAATGGTGATATTGTTGTTTCTCTTTCCTGGTCGGCTCCGGAAAAAGACAGGGAAAAGCAGGAGGCAATATTCAGCCACATGATTGACCGGCTTGTTGTCTATAAAGGGTTCAATATAAGGAAAGGATGAGCACCATGGTTACCGGCATTCCCAAGGTTTTCAGGCAGAGGTATGCCTCTTTGGTTGACGACCCGGAGGCATTTTTTTCCTGCCTTGGCTCAATGCAGCCAAGGTCCTTCCGGGTGAACACCCTCAAATCGGGGCGAAAGCACGTCGTGGAAAGGTTTGAGGGCTATGGTTTTGAAATAAAGCAGGTTCCCTGGTACCGGGATGCATTTGTTTCCGCCGAGCCTGATGTGGGCTCCACGCTTGAGCATTTTACCGGAGAGATATACATGCAGGAGCTGGTCTCCATGCTTCCGCCGGTAGTTCTCCGAAAAGATTTGATGAAAGCAAAAAATGTTCTGGACGGCTGCGCTGCGCCGGGCTCCAAGGCAACACAGATGGCTGCCATAATGGGAAACATGGGGCTGATAGTTGCCAATGATGTTTCCTACAGCAGAATCAAGGCACTGAAATTCAATCAGGAAAAGACAGGGGCGGCAAACATGGTGATAACCAACCTTGACCTCAGAAATTTCCCGCAGCATAATTTTGACATCGTCCTTCTGGATGCCCCCTGCTCCGCGGAGGGAACGATAAGGAAGAGCTGCGGGATTTCTGAAATGTGGTCGGAAAGGCACATAAAAAAGCTCTCCAGCCTGCAGAAGCAGCTGATTGTAAAGGCCTTTGATCTGATGTCTCCGGGAGGTTTAATGGTGTATTCAACCTGCACCTTTGCCCCTGAGGAAAACGAATCGGTGGTGAACCATCTTGTGGAAAAACGGCCTGCCCGGCTGGAGGAAATTGATGTGCCTGGTTTCAGGCTCTCTGACCCCTTGCAGGAATGGAGAGGGGAGACCTTTTCAGAAAAGATAAAAAATTGCATTAGGGTCTGGCCCCACCACAACAATACAGGGGGCTTCTTTATGGCCCGGGTGGGAAAATGAAAAAAGAGATTTTGCATTACTTCCGGGAGAGGTTTGGCATTCCGCCGTCGTGCTTCCAGACCTTCAGCCTTTATGCGGCCAGCAGGGGAAGGATATACGTGGGGCCGGAAACAACCATCCCCAGGCCGGAGCCGGTCTCTGTAGGAATACTTGCTGCCAGGACCGGCAATGCAATTAAGCCTACCACAGCAATCCTGCAGCTGCTGGGAAGGCATGCCACCAGGAATATTGTAAGGATTTCCAGGAAAGATGCAGAAAAATTTGCAGGCGGACAGGACCTTAAAGCCGGAGAGACTGAAGCAACAGAGGGATATGTCCTTGTTTCTTATCAGGACACGCCCCTGGGATGCGGTTTCCTGAAAGGCGGCACTGTGAGGAGCATGATTCCCAAGGCCAAAAGGCTACAGCTTAAATTCTTGTGAGCTTAATCCATTTGAGGTGTTTTGGCTATGGAAGACTGCATATTCTGCAAGATTATCAGAAAGGAAATTTCGTCCGAGAAAATCTGGGAGGATGAAAACTTCTATGCATTCCTTGACATAAATCCGGTCAGGAAGGGCCACACCCTGCTCATCCCCAAACAGCACCAGGACTATATTTTCGACATAGAAGAGCCCCTGTATTCCGGATTGTTCAGGGCCGCAAAAAGTCTTTCCGGGCCGCTGAGGGGGGCCACCGGCGCAAAGCGCGTTGGCATTGTGGTCGAAGGCCTGCTTGTGCCGCATGCCCATGTCCACCTGGTTCCCATTGAAAATCCTGGGGAGCTTGACAGTTCAAATGCAAAAAAGGCCGACCCGGAAGAGCTGGCAGAAATAGCAGAAAAAATACGGGCACTGCTCTGAATTGTTGTAATTGGCGTTGTACTTTAGTCAATAAACCTACCTAATTCAGACAATCGTACGAAAACCTGCCCAAATATTTATAAACGGATTGCGGGATTCGTCATTCAACCATGCATATTGAGGTGATAAACAATGGAAAAAAATCCGGTCGACCTGTTGGCCATGGTACTGGTTATCATTGGCGGCCTGAATTGGGGACTGGTAGGGGCACTTGAACTGGACCTGGTCCAGCTTCTGTTTGGTTCCATACCAATTCTGGCAAAGGTCGTATATGTTGTAGTCGGCCTTGCCGCACTGTACATGATTTATTATGTGGTAAGGGAGTAATCCCTCTTATTTTATTTTTTTGTATCTCTTTTTTGTTTTCTTTGCCTGTTTTTTGTGCTTTACAATTGGTTCAGGATAAGACGGATTTTTTTCTGATTTCAGATTGTGGATTTCCTTTGGCCCAAGCCCCTCCAGTTCAGGTATCCATTTTTTGATATAAGCGCAGTCAGGGTCGTATCTCTTCTGCTGGGACCATGGGTTGAAAATTCTGAAATAAGGCTGCGCGTCGGTGCCGGTGGATGCCGCCCACTGCCAGTTTCCGTTGTTGACCGCCGGGTCGTAGTCGACCAGCTTTGTGGCAAAGTATTTCTCCCCCTTCCTCCAGTCAATCCCCAGGTCCTTGACCAGGAAGGAGGCGGTGACCATCCTGGCCCGGTTGTGCATAAAGCCGGTCCTGTTAAGCTGCCTCATCCCTGCATCCACAATTGGAAACCCTGTCTTCCCCCCGCACCATGCAGTGAAATTCTTTCTGCTCCGGCTCCATTTCAGCTTATCATACTTTGGGCGGAATGCATGGCCGAATACCCTTGGGAAAAACCAGGCAACATGGGTGAAGAAATCCCTCCAGTAAAGCTCGTCTATAAGCCCATGGTCTTTTCCCAGTTCTTCTGCAACCGCATAATAAAACTCCCTTGTGGAGATAGTGCCGAATTTGTTGTGTGCGGACAGTCCGGTGGTGGCATCCAGTGCAGGATAGTCCCTTTTCTTTTCATAATCCCGGAACTGCTTTATTTTCCTGAGTACCCTGAGTGCGCGGCTTCTTCCGCCATTTACATAAATATTACTGTTTGCCGGTGTTTTCCCCGGAAATCCATTTTCGCCTTTTATTTTTCCCTGAAAATAATTGCCGTGCCTGTTTCTTGCCGGATTCCTGACCTTCTTTTTCCTGGCTTTTTTCATGAAGTAGGAAAAAACAGAGTAGGGGGTTCCGTCATCCTTCAGCACTTCTCCCGGCTCGTGGAGCAGCGCATCGGAGAAGCTGTGGAAGGCAGCACCCTTCTTTTTGCATGCCTTTGATATTGCCTTATCCCTTCTGCGGCTGAACGGGGTGTAATCCCGGTTCAGGAACACCGCGTCTATACTGTTTTCCAGCAGATTCTTTACTACATCTTCAGCAATTCCATGGAAAAGGCAAAGATGCGATTTTTTCTTTTTCAGCCCGCTGTCAAGCTCGGACAGGGATTCGGTCATGAACTGGACTGCATTCCTGCTTTTGTATTCATTGTCTTTGACCTGCCTCCTGTCAAAGATAAAGCAGGGAACAACGCTGCCCGAGGATTCCAAAGCTTCAGTAAGTCCGGTATTGTCCTCCAGGCGGAGGTCCCTCCTGAAGATGAAAAGGGATTTGTTGTATTCCATAAACTACACTGCGGTGAATTCCATCCCCCTGACCTGGTAAAGCCCCCTGTCCTGGAAACGGTTTCTGACATCAATGGCCCTGCCTACGAACAGTGTATGGTTCCCTGTTTTGATTTCATCTACCAGCTCACATTCTATGCTTACCGGACATTCCTTAATCAGGGGAACCCTCTTGCCCTCATCTCTTGAAAATCCTGCTTCAGCAAACTTGTCGGTGTCGCGGCCGCTTTTTGTCCCGCAGATTACTACTGCCTCTTCCAGCCGGGGATTGGGCAGGTTTATTCCAAATCCGTTTCCCTTCTTTATCAGGTCGTGGCTGTACCTCTTCTCTGCCACGGATACGCCGAACAGCGGCGGGTCCATGGACAGGGGAAACGTCCATGAGGCAGCCATAATATTTTCCTTGTCCCCCAGCCTGCTGGTAATCAGGCAGACCCTCATCGGATACAACAGCCTGTGTATTTTTTCCATTTTCACACCCTGTCAAGGTTTTTCAGAACCTTAAGCGCCTTTTTTGCGCTTTTCTCCTTGTCTTTTATCTCCAGCATGATGTCAAAGTCAAGCCCCCCTGTCTCTTTCAGGTATTGGCGGAAATGCCCGGTGCTTATGCTCCGGGCGTGGGTTCCGGTGCGGTGGCCACTCTGCTGGGAGCTGTAGTCGGTCATGATAACCCCATCCTTTTTCTTCCATGTTGACATTGCTTTTTCAAGTCCTTCCCTGCGGCTTTCCCCCCCGTTCAGGCATTCGTGGTGAAAGCTGTCAAACAGGACAGGGATTCCTGCTTTCCTGCTTATCTCCAGGCAGTCATTCACGCTGTAAAGCCGGTCGTCGTTTTCAATGACCAGCCTTTTCCGCAGGGGCAAAGAGAGCTTTTTGTACCCCCTGACAAACCTTTCCACAGCCTTTTCCTTGTCGCCATAGACTCCGCCGGCGTGAATCTGGATTTTCGCTTCCTGGCCCAGCTTCATCAGGTCCAGGACCCTGCAGTGGTATTCAAGTTCGGCAATGCTTCTCCTGACAACCTTTTCCTTCAGGGAGTTGAGAAGTATGAACTGGTCCGGGTGCATGGATATCCGCATGTGGTGCTCCCTTATGAACCGGCCGATTTCCCTGAATTCGGATTTGAAATGATTTTCCCAGTCAAAGGTGCACACCGGATGGGATGCAAAAGGCACAATATCCGAACTAATCCTGAAGAAATAGAAGCCGTTTTCAGCATTGTATCCGAGTATTCTCTTCAGGCATTTTATATTTCCGGAAACCTTTTCAGCAAGGAGCTCGTCAGAGTAGGAGGCAAGCCTGAAGGTGGAATTCGCAGTACATCCGACGCTGCGGTTAATGCAGGGGTATCCCAGCTTCATTGGAAAAGGCACTCCTTTATCCTATATAAATGTACTCTCAGGTATATGCCCATGATACGCCTGAAGACCAAGATACCGGGACCAAAGTCACTGAAGATTATTAAACAGCTTAAAAAGAGAAATGGGGGGTGGTCTGTTTCTTATCCATTTGTCCACGCCCCGGGAGGTGAAGGAGCCTGCTGCGAAGACATTGACGGGAACAGGTTCCTTGATTTCGGGAGCCAGATTGCCTCCAATCCGCTTGGCTACAACCATCCCGGGCTGCTGGAGGTTCTACGTTCATATCAGGGAAGCACCCCAGTGAAGTTCGCAGGCCAGGATTTTGTAATCAGGGAGCACCTGGACATGATTGAAAAGCTGGCCGGAATCGCGCCGAAGGGGCTTGACTCTGCGTTCCTGATTAATTCCGGCGCCGAGGCAGTTGAGAATGCAATCAAGCTTTGCATGAGAAAGAGGCCGGGCACGAAATTCGGAATCTCGGTGGAAAGGGCATTCCACGGAAGGACCCTGGGGGCCCTTTCCCTGACCAATTCCAGCAGGGCCCACAAGCGGGGATATATGAGGTTTCCCATGCTGAGGCTTCCGTTCGGGGATAGGGCTGTGGAAAGGCTGGAAACAATCCTTGAGACTGAAGCCTACCCGGAGGAAATAGGGTTTATTATTCTGGAGCATTTCCAGGGGGAGGGGGGATACAGGATTCCGCCTGAAGGAATGGTCAAAGGACTTTACAAAATTGCAAAAAACAACAAAATCCCCTATATCTCGGATGAAATACAGGCCGGCATGGGAAGGACCGGCAAATGGTGGGCTTTCCAGCATTATGGGGTGGTGCCGGATGCATTCACTTCCGGCAAGGCCCTGCAGGTTGCTGCAGTGGTTGCAAACCATAAGATGTTCCCATATGAAAAAGGTGCAATTTCCAGCACCTGGGGGGGCGGGCATACCATCGACCTTGCAATGGGGATGAAGACAATTGAGATAATAAAGAAGCAGAAGCTGCTGGAGCGCAACCGCAGGATGGGCGGCTATCTGCTGAGCGGGCTGAAAGACATAGAAGGCATCCAAAACCAGAGGGGCAGGGGCATGATGCTTGCCTTTGACATGCCCACCAGGAAAAGAAGGGATGATGTGATAATTGAATGCGCAAGGAACGGACTGCTCCTGCTTGGCTGCGGCACGCAGGGCATAAGGGTAATACCACCGTTTGTAATAGAAAAAGAAGAAATAGACGAAGGCCTGGAAGTCATCAGGAATGCGGTTAAGGCAACATCACGCAAATCCTTCCGGCATTCCGGAAAAATCCATGACTTCATTGCCTGCGGAAGAAGCCATGCATGACTTCATTTCTTTTTTACCTTTTCTTCCTTCATCACCATCTTTGCAATCAGGAAAACCACCAGGGCTATGATGGTGAAGTATATCAGCGCAGCCAGGAAAGGCCCCCATCCAAAAGTAACCGGACCGATTGTTGCGGTGGCGGTCTGCCAGCTGCCGCCCGGAATAATCACTTCCACCACAGGCATTATCATATTGTCTACAAGGGATTTGACCATTTCATTGACTGCAGCGCCCATTACAAAGGCTACCGCAAGCCCCAAAACCTTGTACTCTTCCAAGAATCCCCTGAATTCCCGCATGATTCCCATAAGTTCACCGGATATAGCAGTTAATCAACATTTTAATATATTCACTGCTTTTTAGGGAGGTGAGCAAAACAGTGGAAATCTGTGCCAATTGCGGCAAGGTCGCAAAAGGCTCCAAGGAGAAATTCAAGTGCGAATGCGGCTCCAACGTCTGTGTGGTGGTCCCCATCAGCATCTTCAGGGAAATGGTAAAAAGCGGGGCGGCAAAGGAATAGCCAGCAACCAATGCATAAAAATATAGTTGTTTTCTGCGTTAGCGAACTGATGAAACATTACCCGTTTTTCATTACCGAGGTGGTTTTCCTCCTGCTTTTCCTGGCAATAGTTCCGGTGTCAATCTTCTTCAACGGCCCTTTCAGCTGGCTTTTTGCCCTGGTGGCAGGCATCATTTTTGTGGTGATATCCGTAATGGACCACCAGAGATATGTCGACTTTGCGGAATCAGTTAAAAGCATAAAGGGACTGAAGAACTGGGAAACCGAATTCTGGTCTGTGGGCACACTAAAGTTTGATTACAAGGGCGAAAAGATAAGATATTCCTCCTGCGTCGGCCGCTCCACTCCATCGGTGATACCGGTTACTTATAACCTCCAGCTTGAGAACGGCAGCCCTGTTTCCTTCAGCCTTGGGCAGGGCGGCAAATGGCTGGGTGAATTCTCTGCAAAGGGCAACCGGAAGTTTCTGGATACCATCAGGCAGGAAATCAGCTCTTTCAATAAAAAGTATGAACTCAGGAAAATGGAAAACCACGAAGGCCTTCTGGACATCAGTGTTAAGCTGGACTTTGTGGCCCACAAGCCGCCCCCTGAAGACAAGCTGGAGGATATGTCCAGATTCCTGAAGGAATACCTGGAATTTGGATACACAATCAACAAAAAACTGAAGAAAAGCAAGTAATCTCATATCTCTTGATAAACTGCAACTTTAAATAATATTGCATATTAATTATTAGCGGTGGGACTGTATGAAGCTTAATTTTAACAAACTCCGTCGTGGCAGGGCATCTACTGATAAACAAGAGAGAAAACCGGGCAGGTTCAGGAAGCTCGCAGCATCGGCTGCCGCTGCTGCCATGTTGTGCTTTTCACCGCTTGCAGACAGGACAGCGCGTGCAGAAGAGGCACGGGAAACAGAGCCTACTGGTGAGCCTACGAGGCGAACTATTACTCTCCCTGAAACTGTAGTGGAAACCGGGGAGCGGGAACGTCCGGCTTCCGGGCCCTCAGAGGATGCTTCTCCTGAGGCCCCTGCACCGGAATCAGCGCCTTCTCCACCTCCTGAAGAAGCCCCTGCACAGCCGGAAAGGCCGGCAGCTCCTGAAGAAGAAAGGCAGCCGGAAGAAGGGCAGGGCATATTCTCACACAACCTTTCCCTTGAGCCCATGAGGTGCACCAGTGAGGAGGTCGGAGACCCGGCGCTTTCCGCCTCGCCGAACCTTGTTGACATCAGGGGGAGGTGCAGGGAAATCAGCCTGGACAACGACTGGGACATGGGCGGAAACATCTACGGCAACGAAGCCGGGAACGCGGTCTTTGGCTCGGTGAGGTTCAGGGACCTTGCAAGGTTTGACGGCGGAAACGTGTGGTTCGGTGAGCTTGCCGTTCCTTTTGCAAGGCTTTATATAAGGCCGGAAATAAACCTGTGGAGGTTCAGGCTTGCCTACTACGGCAGCCTTGCGTTTGCAGGAAACCTTCCGTCCTATCTTTACACGTCGCATTCCGCTGGCCTGGGGTTCTCCTACCCCATATCTGTTGATTCATCCGACAGCTCCAGGCGACTGTGGATAAGGACAGGGATTGTAGGGGGAGGGGCACTTTCCTATCCCGCCTTTGACGATATGTACTACAACCTGGTGACCGGGCTTTCCATCCAGCTTACAGGATATCCGGACAGCAGGTTTGACTACACTGTCTATGGGATGGGGACGTTCTTTGCGGCTGCTGACAACCCCATAAAAACCGCTTACATCGGCTACTACGAGCCGCAGTTCCAGAGCGCTGAGGTCGGTGCCCAGGCGCGCATTTTTGATGATTTCACCCTGAGATTCTTTACCGAGCTTGGAATGCTTAACAGAAGGTATGCAATGAGGGGCACCTGGACTGTTGAGTTCAGCGATGCCGTTTCTGCAGATTTCTGGGCAGCCGGGGGCGCAACCCACTGGCACCACGGATTCTTCAACAACAGGGTTGACCCGCTTGTGATGCTCGGGGCAACGATAGTTGTCGGCGGGGAACACATGAATTCCACCAACACTTCAAGGTACGAACACCTTCAGAATGGCGGGGTCAGCTATGCAGAAACCGATTTCCCTGACGAGCAGAACTATGGCCCCTACGGATACGGAATTGCAGGCGAGCCGGTCTGGGACTCCAGCATAAGCGAGGCTAAGAGAAGGATACTTGAGCACGGGGGCTTTGAGGATTTCGTGCATTCCTATCGCAATGATTCTGAGGAGGAGGTAATCCGCTCCGGCCGTTTCCTGCTTGCGTTCATCCAGCAGGTGGCCTATGCGCACGACGCCGTTGATTCCCTTTACAATGCAGACCTCTTCAGCTCCGAGGTGGTCAGAGTGGCATCGGCCAATAACCAGACAATCTATAATTTCCTCAGGGGCACAATCGACCATTATGAAGCAAATGGCCTTGGCGCGCCCCTGCCCGAGCACCTGAGAAACGGCATTGCGGTATGCGCCGGAGCACACTGGCTGGTCGGCAATCTCTTTCAGCAGAACGGCATAGACACCCTTGTCCTTGGCGGGATAAGCACGCCCAGGGGAATGCATGTCATTGCAGCATCCAGGTTTGAGGACAGGACCACGCTGTTTGACTGGGGGAACACTTATACCGGGGGTGCGGACAGGCTGGATGAGCTCATAAGGTTCTACGGAAGGGAACACGGCTCGCCCACCTGGCAGATTCAGGTGTTTGACCCGTCCCGCGGCAGGCTGGTTGGCACCATGGTGCTTTCCGAAGGAAGGCTCTGGCACCAGGTTACAGGAATCGACAACGGGGATATCCTGAGAAGGGAGTTCCTGAATATAAGATAATTTTAGAATTTCTTAATTCTTTTTTGATTTTAAGTCGATATCGTTTTTTGCCGTATTAGTTATATTTTTATATTATGCAGTCCTAAAACTGCTCATGGAAGACACAATCGAAATCTGCTCCGGTTGTGGAAAAATGCCTCGTCCCATAGACCGGCTGCAGGGCTTTTTCGTATGCTCAAGGTGCGGGAACAGGTCCACAGTCACTGTAAATACAGACGACTATGAGAGGGTCGCAATGGAGCTGGACCAGAAGTTCCACGAAAAGCTCCTGAAGTTCAAGGCAACGCAGGTTAAAAAGGAGGAAAAGCCGGTGGTTCCGAAGAATCCGGGAAAAAAGAAAACTGCCAAAAAGACCACTAAAAAGTCCGCCAAGAAGAAGGCCAAAAAGCCGGAAAAGAAAAAAACAAAGTCAAAAAAAGCCACTAAGAAAAAGGCTCCCAAGACCGGAAAAAAACCAGGCACCAAAACCAGGAAGGCATCCAGGAAAAGGACTTCTGCCAGAAGCAAATCAGGAAAGAAATAATCTTTTAGAATTTCTAACAATCTTTTTCTTTCAAATTATTTAAAAGAATTTTATACCAACTCTGAATGCATGTTAAGAAAAAACTACAGGCCAGGGGGAGGCATAGCAAAAAAGTTTCCCGCCAGGGAATTCCCTGAAAACGGGGAAAGAAGGCTCAGCGTTATCCTGCAGAGGGGGTTTCCCGCAGGGTCTTCTTACAGCACACTCAGCAGGGACCGCTATTATTTCAGGCTGTCGCAGGGCTCTTCTGAGAAGGAGCTCTATGGCTTTTGTTCCAGGTTTATGAAGGGCAGCCCGCTGCCCGGCAGCGACCCGGTAAGGGACAGCCCGAAACTCCTGAATATGTTCCAAGCCGCTGAGAATGCGGGCCTGGGAAAGGTTGAATTCGTGAAGGCCGGGATGTTTGTTCCTGAAATGAAGCCCCGATGACAGTTCCTCTGATACAAAAATTTATATTTGGGTTGCCCTTAAACATTCTCTGGTGGGCGTGGGAGAGAATTTCTCGCAAGGAGGTTCCTTTGTATCACCAGCCCCACCATCTAATAATTATTTAGAATTTCTAATACTATTTTAGATACACTTCATATTCATTCTGAAACGGCCTGAACCCTGCGGTCCTGTAGAATCTTTCCCCCTCCGGGTTTTTCGCATCATATTTTACTGTAGACCTTTTGACGCCTCTCCTTCTGAACCAGCCCAGGCTCTTTTCAAGGAGCTTTCTTCCCCAGCCTTTATTCCTGTATCCCCTGTCGACGTAAATCTCGGCAAAGTTCCCGTATTCCTTTTCATTTAGCACAGGGGGGCTCTTCTCAATTTTTGCAATTGAGTACCCCACAGCATTATCGTCCTGTTCAAGCACCAGGAAAAGGCAGCTTCTTTTTTTGATATGCTCTTTATAGTATTTTTTCTGCATCCTGGTTCTTTTCTTGCCTTCTGAAACAGGTGTGTAGTATTTCCGGAACTTCATGTGGTGTTTCAGCAGTTTATAACCCAGCTCGCACAGCCGGTCAAGGTCCCTTTCCCTGGCCTTCCGGATTTTCATGGCTTGAAATCAGCTTACTGGCTTTTAATACTATAGTCGTTCCGCTGCCCATTTTTGAATACTGAGACCCCCAGTGGGGCGTCATCATATACGATATACACTTCGTAAAAGTCTTTTTCCTGCCCCAGTCTCTCAGTGGAAAACATGAGAAAGGCAGGTTCCCCTTCCCGTAAAACACGTGCCTGTATGCCGTTGATACTGGCAGGGATTGTGAATTCCACCTGGAATGCAGGCTTTTCCCTGAGGTCTAAAAAGGTTGTATTGTCGTTGCCGGCTTCCTCAAATTGCTGCATATCCCAGCAGATAATGCACGAACTGGCCCTGCCCCCAGTAGTGCTGTTCACCATGACAAAGTGCTCCTCCGGACTGCGGAAGTTCACTGCAAGCACGGTATCGTTCTGGTAGTGGAGGCTTACCCCTTTTTTGCCAGCGGTTACTTTTTCGAGCACGCCCCAAAGATTTTTGTCGCCCATCAGCTCCAGCTGGGTTTTTGTAATGGAAAACTTTTTCCTTGCGGTTGCTTTTCCTTTTGGTGGCTTCCAGATTCTGCTTTTTGGTACCGGATTAATCAGAAACATGATTGCTGATTTGTCTGAAAATGTTTTTTAATCAATTTTTGTCTCCTTTGAACACTGGTTTTTAGAAATCTCAGAATTGCCAAAGCCAGTTTACGTCGGTAAAATTGCCCAACTCGGCATTTTTCGGCCTTTTTCATTGCTGGAGGGTAACCTTTTTGCAATAAAATGCTGTTTTTTCAATTGTGATAAAAATTGGTATGAAAAGATAGCTTTATAAATATCATATGAGTAATATATTATAATCCCGCTTCCCCAAAATACAAACCACTGGTATGCCCATCTAAACGGATGGGCTGCCATGTTTGTACTAATCTTTTCAAAAACAATAAAAACAGCACAGAAGTAAACCAGGAAAACATTTCAAAACCATGACAGTAAACCAGTAAAAGTTGGCCTGGCGCTTATTTCTGCCCATGGTTTACTTTTATGATATGGATTGCCAAAGTGTGATTGCGCAATAGGGCTTTCACGGGCAAAACAGGCCAAAAGATTGGAATTGGCATGTTTTGGGCTGTTTCCAGTTTACTGATGTGGTGTGGTCAGGATTTTGGTTTACTTATTAGGTGTAATTTGAAAAGGGTCAAAGGAACGGAAACCTGACCGAACATTTTGAGGATAACAATAAAGGTACCCAGAATGAAGACCTCACCCATCAGGTAGAAGATCCATGGGAACCCAAAGGCGAAGATTGAGCTGCCGGACATCACCACCTGCATCATGGCCGGAATGATGGGAAGCAGGATCGCCTCCTTGAAATCAAACCTTATGAACAACCTTTGGAACTCCGAATCCAGGGCCTGTGGTTTCTCTATGAGCTGTTTGATATTATCTCTGACGAAGCGGGGATATTCCGATAAATACAGCAACCTCCTCAATGCAGGGACCAACAAGATGAAGAGCAGATATATCTGAGGACCTTCGAAGAATGCCTTGATAAGGGGTGCCGAAGTAAAGTCTGGCAGCATCAGGACATAGAAGTAAAAAATGAGAGCTGTGGTGGCCATCGTAAAGATCCACACAAGCAACACAGCAAGCCAGGAAACCTTCTTCATCATCACACTATTCCAATATTCTTTTAGTATTTCCAAAACTGCATTAGAATTAGTCTTTTTTGGGACGCTCAGCAAGAATCTTCACGCCTTCCGCCAATTCTTTCAACAATCCAGTCTTGAGCTCTTCCAGAGATTTGGAGATAGCACCGTATTTATTTTCCATCACCGAGAAATTCTCCTGAGTCCTCTGATTGAAATCCGATAAAACAAGAATCCCAATCTCCTGCCGTTCAAGGGTCTCTTTCTGGAATCGATCGAGTTCAGCCCCATAGTCAATATCAAAAAGCCCTCCAAATTCAGTTTCTTCGACTTCTCTGATTTCAATGGGTGTGATGTTTAAGACATTGATTGAGAATTCGTCCCAGTCATGCCTTCGGATTCTGTTTATCCTCTTATAGAATGCCTCATAGGCCGATTTGTCAGTAGCTTCGAAACTAATCTCGACCTTGCCATCCGGCAGATTCCGGACGATGCCTTTGATGCCCAGTGCCACTGCTACTTTCTTGACAAAAGCCCTGTAACCGACACCTTGAACATTCCCTTCTACGTGAAGGATGCCTTTCAAAACCATCATATGTATAATGGGATATTTTGTTTATATACCTATTCGGAGTCCATTTCCGCAGCGGCTATAGTCATTTTCAATATTCTTTTAGTATTTCATGAAATCTTTTAGATTTCGTGAATCTCGAACTTTTATTCAAGGTTTCTCAATCTCTTTTAGAATCATCCTTTTCAAGCTTCAAGGGCAGCCCGTAATACCCGCAGCTGCACTCTATCTGGCTGATTGGCCTGGAGCCGGCCAATGTCATGTGCTCCTTGGCTTCAACAGGTTTCCTGCATTTCGGGCAGACTTCCATGGCATTATTACTCATCCTGAGAATAAAAATGGATTGATTCTACATTTTAGTTATTTCTAAAACTATTTTTTACCAAGTGTGGGCGCACTTCCTGCATCCATGGGTGACATTGTGATCGCAGGTGGCGATGGGCTCCACTTTCCCGATTATGGTCGGAAAAACTTTATCGGAACCGCATTTCGGGCAGATTTCAATGTTTTGATATTACAAAAACCCTAAAATAAAACTATCAGTTTATTGCATTGGCGAACCGGCCTGTCTCCTGTATCCATACTCCAGAGCTTCTTCAACAGTGCCACGTGAGCCCTTCCACGAGGTCACAAAAGCAAAAAGAACGCTGAGGTACTTTCTGTTCCTCCTGAAGGGCACTTTGCCTTTCAGGCCCAGGGCCCGGATTATGCTGCTATCGCTCTTCCCGCCGCTCCTCATTTTCCTGGTTATCTGGACTATCTTGTTCTGATTGTACTCTGCGCTCCCATAAAGCTCCACGATGCCTTCGATCTGGCATCCCAAACATGAATTAAGTATGAGATTGCACATCGGGCATACGGTAGTCAGGTTGCTTAATTTATTATTGCTTGAATCACCGTCAATATATCCTATGCCCTGCCATTCCTCTCCATGGAAATCGCAATAGGAGCATTTATGTCGGTCCCGTTCAAGCACCAAATTACGGAGCGCGTCCGCTTCACTGCCGGTCAATTGGTGCTTACTCTGTGTCAATCCACAGTGACTGGATGATTCTGCAAAAGTCGGATAGAGTTTTTTCATTTATATATTATAGCAGAGCTTATATATATGTGTATTGTAGTAGAATGCTGGAAAATGCGCCCCCTGATATCTCGGAATAATCCCATAAAACAAATTCATCCGGCCAGCTTCTTCTTCAGCTGTTCCAGCTCGTCATGCACTGCCTTATTCCTCTTCAGCGGATCCATCTTCGCCTTTTTCTCGAGCTCCGCGATCCTGGCCTTGATATTTGCCTTCTTTCTTCCCAAGTCCTTCTTGCTCAATCCCATACCATTCATTCCTCGATAGCCAGACGATGCGGAATCCCCGGCTAGTATCATTACTTTCCCAGAGATTAAAAAATGGATTGAATTAGGATTGACACCTGGTCTTCCTCTTGACCGACTTCAATAGCCTCACGACCTTCTTCTCATCGATATCATCCAGGGACCTGAACTTAAGGCTCTTGTGCCTTCCTCTTCCATGGAAGAAATTGAGGAGCCAATATTTCCTTAGGACCATTGTTGGCGAGGGGACAACCATTACCGTGCTGATGTTCCGGTATGGGATTTCTTCAGTCTTTCCGTTGTGGATAGGTATGCGCAAGGGCATTCTCTTTGGTTTCGACCACAGACAATGAAAAGGGACAGGATAAAGAATATGCCCAGGGCAAGGAATGCAAAATCCGGGTATCTCCGGACTTTATCTCTCATCGTCGTGGCCTCCGGGCATCACAGCAGGAGTGAAACTCCCCCTAAATTCATCGCAATCCATTCGCCAATGAAATATGTTGCTATGATTATAAACACGGCAATCAAAAGGTGCTCTCCGATGACCTTCCATGGCCTGGCCTTCTCATATCTGGCAAGGTAGTAGCTGAATGCCGTAATCAGGAGCAGCCCCCAGGCCACCCCTGCAACTATCGCTTCATCCAGTGTGAGAAACAGAACAGGCACTGCAAATGACAGGGCAAAAAGGGCCTTGGTAAGAAGCGTGGTGAGCATCGCTTCCCAGACGTGCCTTTCACTGTGCCTTTTCTCTGATTCTTCTGAGATATGGATTGCCAGCGCATCAGACAGGGAATCTGCAGCAGCCACAGTAAGTATCCCGCCAAGCACTGCCAGCTCTGAGCGGGTGGATGAATAGAGCCCCACCATAAGGCCAACGGTAGTAAGGATAGCCGAGGTCATGCCAAAACTCAGCCCTACCTTAAATGATGTTTTCAGGTCCTTCATGATTTCATTTACTCATGGAAAAAGAAGATATATTAAGGATTACCTGCAAAGGCCTGCCTTCGGCTGGCCCTTGTAGCTGCACAAAAGCGAAAGAAAAAATCAGATTTTTTCTACTTGCTCTGCTTTGGGGCCCTTGTCGCCCTGCACAACTGTGAACTTTACCTTGTCTCCCTCGCGGATTGTTGTTCCCTCCACAAGGCCGCTCATGTGCACAAAGTATTCCTTACCATCGTCGCCGGCAATAAAGCCGAAGTTCTTCATTTCGTCAAAAAATTTTACTGTACCTTCTGCCATTTAAATTCACCAATTTCTTGTTACAGGTATCTGAGGTAAAAGATTAATAAAGGCTTGCCCTTTCACGCCAAAAAGAAGCGGAAGCATCAATAAAGGGCCTTGTCTTTGGTTGCTTCATCGATTCTCCCCAGGGCAAGGACATAGGCCGCAGTCCTCATGTCAATTTCCTTTTCCCTGTGGATGCTGAAGGTAGTCTCAAACTCCTTTACCATTTTCTCCTCAAGCCTGGCATTGACCTCATCCTCCTTCCAGTAGAATCCGTATTTGTTCTGGACCCACTCAAAGTAGGATACGCACACCCCGCCCGCATTCGCCAGAATGTCCGGGATAATGAAAACGCCCTTCTTGTGGAGGATGTCGTCGGCTTCAGGAGTGGTGGGGCCGTTTGCCAGCTCCACAATCATCTTTGCCTTTATCCTCTCGGCATTCTCCTCTGTTACCTGGTTCTCCAGTGCCGCAAGCACCAGTATGTCGCAGTCAAGCTCAAGAATCTCTTTGTGGTCAAGCTTCTTCACTCCAGGGAAGGCATCCACTCTCTTTTCCCTGCCTTTCACTTCCATAAGCTTGTCAAAGTCAAACCCTTCCTCAAGGTAGGCCCCTCCCTTGGAGTCTGAAACTGCAATAACTTTATATCCGTCAGCAGAGAGCAGCCTGGCCATGTGGGAGCCGGCATTTCCGAATCCCTGTATTGCCACTGTCTTGCCATATTCGTTCTTTTTGGCGGCTTCCCTTGTGCAGTAGTAGCCGCCCTGGGCGGTTGCATAGGACCTTCCCAGAGAGCCTCCAAGTGAGAGCGGCTTTCCGGTAATGACTGCAGGTGAATACTTGCCTGCAAGCACCGAATACTCGTCCATCATCCAGGCCATGACCTGGGCGTTGGTGTATACATCCGGGGCAGGGATGTCCCGGTCAGGGCCCACAATCCTGCATGCCGCCCTCATCCATCCCCTGGAAAGCCTTTCCAGCTCTGTTTTTGAGAGCTGCCTGGGGTCGACGGTTATGCCACCCTTTCCCCCGCCGTAGGGTATGTTGATTACCGCGCACTTGATTGCCATCCAGAATGCCAGTGCCTTGACTTCATCGATATTTACCCTGGGGTGATACCTGATTCCTCCCTTGGTGGGCCCTCTTGCATCATTGAACCTCACCCTGTGGCCCATGAAAACCTTCAGGGAACCGTCATCCATCCTCACAGGAATGGAAAAGATGAATGCCTCCTTGGGGTTCTTAAGCGTCTCCTCAGTCTCCTGTGCAAGCTCTATATGTTTTTTGGCTTTCTCTAACTGTTTCTGTGCATTCTCAAAAACCATGTTTTCACCAGAAATTATTTTGACTTTCTGTCCCCTGAAGTAATTATAAACCTATTTGCAATGCCTTCGTTTTAAGACGAATCTTCATCCTTTTCAAGAATGACCGGAAGGCCGGTATAGCCGCATTCGCACTCAATCTGGCTTATCGGTCTGGACCGGGCCAGGGTAAAATGCTCTGCAGGGCTTACCGCCTTTCCGCATTTAGGGCAGAATTCTGTCATGTATCCGACCTATAACACACTGCCGTTGCTAATGCATTTTCCAGAATCCTGAAAAAGAAATCCGGAGTATTTAACCTGTAAAGTCAGAAATTCAGATTCTTTCAACTTGCTCTGCTTTGGGGCCCTTGTCGCCCTGCACTACCTCGAATTTTACTTTTTCCCCTTCTTCAAGGGGCACACCGTCTTTGATTCCGCTGATGTGCACAAAATACTCCTTTCCATCTTCTCCGGCAATAAAGCCGAAGTTCTTCATTCTGTTGAAGAACTTTACTGTACCTTCTACCATTGTTACACCAAATGTTAATCTTCTTTCTCAGACACCTTTTTATAACCTTTCCCAGTGGTCAGTTCAGTAAAATAATGGAGAAATTAAGTATTGCCGCGAAGCTGGTCCAAAGTATATACGGCACAAGCAGGTAAGCCGCGTTCCTGGAAACCCTGTAGAAATTGATTATGGTCCAGACTATTGCAATCCAGAGTGCAACTATGACCACTGCACCGGCAACTGGTGAGCGCATCCCGAAGAAGGCAAAAGACCACAAAAAGTTGAGAAACAGCTGAACAAAAAATCCTGTGAGCGCAGGCATCATGCCCCCGCGCCCTGAAATAAAGACAAGATAGGCAGATATCCCCATCAGGGCATAAAGCGTTGTCCAGACCGGGGCAAACACCCAGCTTGGAGGGGTAAATGCAGGCTTCTCCAGAGTTGGATACCATTCCTGTACTGACTGGGACGTAAAGACCGAGCCGCCAATCCCTGTAAGTTCGCACAATAGGATGAATGCAATCAGGTATGCCCACCGGTGTTTCATGCTATTCAACTAGGACAAGTGCTATTTTAATTGTTCCTGCCGACCTTTACTTATGGAGCCTGAAACTGCCGTTTTTGCTGCAGGATGCTTCTGGGGCGTAGAGGACATTTTCAGGAAGGTGAAAGGTGTAAGGGAAACTGCAGTGGGCTATGCCGGCGGGCACACTGAAAATCCTGCCTACCAGGATGCATGCACCGGCAGAACCGGCCATGCAGAAGCAGTGCAGGTGAAATACGACCCTGAAGAAGTTTCCTACCGGGAACTGCTTGAAGTATTCTGGAGCATCCATGACCCTGCCCAGGTAAACCGCCAGGGGCCGGATGTGGGCAGCCAGTACCGCTCGGCAATATTCTATCAGGATGAAAGGCAGAAAGAGCTTGCAGAGCAGTCAAAGAAAGAGGAGCAGGAAAGGCATTCAAGGCCCATTGCAACAGAAATAGCCCCTGCCGGCAAGTTCTGGAAGGCTGAGGATTACCACCAGAAGTACCATGAAAAGCACGGCATAGCCTGCCATGTCCCTAATCTTGATGCGATACGGCATCTGATGAAGTGACTTTGCGGCACGATGCAATTATGTCTTCGGAAGCCGGGGGAACACCATCAAACGGAGTCCCCTTTCTGGTAGGGACATCATTCATTGAAACAGTGTCCCTGCCGCATTTATCCTCAACTTTCGTCCTGTGCCTGATAAACAGCATTATTGCCTCTATCCTTCTTGGAGGCCTCCCGGCTCTTTTTCTTTCTTCCCGGTCAATGTGGCTGAGCACAGCCGCTTCAATGCCGAAGGCAGGCTTCTGGCCATTCATTCTTTTCAGCCTGCCAGGGCTGTAGGAACATATGAATCTGCGGAGATTAAGGCTTTTTATCATCCGGGTGGAATCCCGGATAACCTGCTGCCGGGTCTTGTCCGTTGGCATGGGGTGGGCTCTGAACACGCAATCATTCCCCATTTCTCTTCAAGGTATTTATTCTTCCCATTGGAAGCGGTGATTACTCTTCCCTGTCTATGTCAGTCATCTCAAAGCGGGCGCTGGAGCCCTGCTGCCTCGCATCGCGCATTATCTCATTCATCCTGTCCCTTGTAAGCTCCATCTTGATTTTGTCCACCTCTTCGGTGCGCGCAGATTCCATCCTTGCCTTGCATTCCTTGTTGCATACAAGAAGCTCTTCCCCGCCTTTGTGGGCTATGGTTCCTTTGTCCACATCAATGACCTTTCCGCAGCAAACTGTTCTGGCCTTCATGTGGGTACTTCAGAAAGCAGATATTTTAATGCTAGCCATACGGCTTTTCGTTTACGCAGTCAACATCCCGGAGGGCCAGGCTGAAGGCAGAATCCCTGGATTCCTGGCTGTCCCACGCAGTTTCAGGGTTTAGGTGCCTCACATAGAGTATTTCCAGGAGGGCAAGCCTCTGGTGCTCATCCATTTCAATGTCCGCAGAGCACAGCTTTCTTACTGCCTCTTCCCTGAAGGAAGTCTTGAGCCCTTCCACTTCCCCGTCAATTGCAATGCCTTTGCGCTCAACAATGTCCCTGAATTCAACAACCTTGCCAAGCCCGTCGACTATAGGAATGCTGTACCTGTCCAGCTCAAGAAGGTAGGTGTGGGAAAGCCCCCTCATCACGACTGCGTTTTCACCAAGCCTGGGAATCTGTTTCATAAGCTCCGCATCCCTCAGCAGGCTGCAGCTTGCCATTGCCCATTGTGATTCCATAATCTGCCTGACCCCGCCGTTCAGGTCACCGAATCTCATCATTTCCATTGCCCTGGAGATATGTATCTTGCTCCGGGTCTTTTCCACTGCGGCCTCAAAGGGATAGAAGCCCAGGTGGTTGACCACGCTGCCCGGCCTTTTCCTGTTGGCTTCAAGTATGGCAAGGAATTCCGGGAACATCCTGTGGTCCAGGAACGGGGTTTCCTCCCCCCTGTCTGCAGCTGAAAGCTCTCCCTTGGTCCTGTTTCTCCAGTCCCTTTCAAAGCCTTTCATGTCCCTGACGAATTTCCGTATTTTCAACAGATTCTCAAAGGACTCCGCCACCCCATCGAAAAGAGGGATGCTGGGGACCCTGTCGTGCACTACATGCAGGGGGGAGCCGTTTACGCTCCTTTCAATAAGCGGCTTCAGCCTTTTTGCAGCAAACCCGGTGGGCTTTTCCCTGACCATGTCTACATGCGAATGCCGGTAGAACAGAAAAGTACAATTAGGCATGCATGAATATCACAAATGAACATTTTTTAATAGTTGTTTTATGGAAAAAAGAGGAAATAATTATTCCGGCATCTCGACAGTGAAGGACACCGAGCGGTTGGTATCCGCCATCTCCATGTTGAATGCCTGGACAGTGAGCACATGCTCGCCTTCGCCAATCATCTCCGGCTCCAGCATGTACATGTAGCCGGGGTCCTCGCTCTGGTATACCAGCGCCTCGCCAATCCAGTAGTTGATGTAAACGATTCTTGAGGGGTCGCCGAAGGAGAGCTCCACAGGCTCAGGGAAGGTCAGCACCGCGCCTTCAGCCGGGCTGATTATGTCCATATCCTCCTCAAAGGTGGGGGGGTCGAAAAAGCAGGCGCATTCAGGGCTGCAGGTATGCTCCGGGGGGCAGCCGTCGGGAGTCGCAGCATAGTCGCACTCTTCTTCCCCATCTATCTGCCCGTCCCCGCATATGGCAGGCAGCTCCTCTATTTCACAGACACAGTCATTTGTGCATTTTTCGCCTTCCATGCATCCTTCAGGGCTTGCCTTGTAGTCGCACTCCTCTCCCTTGCCCAGCTCAACCCTGCCATTGCCGCAGCAGCACTCATCCGGGCATTCTATCCCTGCGCCGCCGACGATGGCGTCTATGTGGTGCTGGTAGGCCTTGGGGGTGCCGTCAATATTCAGCATTATGCTGTCGGTTGGAACTCCGTCCTGGTATTTCACATAGTGGTTGGTCCCGTCCTTTTTCCTTGCCAGGACCACTTTTGCCCCTTCAGGGGCGTTGTCCTGGATGTCATCCTTTTTGCCGTTCCATTCGCTGGTCTTGACCGCATGGGGGCCGCTTGCAACTGTGCCGTCTTCATTTACGTAGAAATAATAGTACACATAGTAATACTCGTCCTTCAGGCCCATCAGGTGCCCGAACTCATGGGCAAGTATGTTTCCTGTATTTGAGGTGGAGACATTTCCCCTTGCCGCCCTCATCTTCCCGTCCCTCCAGAAGCTGCGGTCTGAATAGAGCGTGTGCCGGACATAGGAGTAATAGAAGCCGTCAGTTTCCTGGACGTCAAAGCAGTGGTAGTCCTTTCCTGCCTGGTAGCAGGTGACGAATTTCTTGGTTTCAAGCTTAATCTCAACAGGGCATTCGCAGTCCCCGTAGGTGAAATCCTTGCCCTGCCAGATTTTCTTGACTCCGTCCTCAAACTTCTTGATGAATTCATCAGAAGCGCCGTCTCCTGCGAAACCAACCTTGACATCCACCGTTATACTGCAGTCATCCACGGTAACTTCTGTAGTCGGAAAGACAACTGAAGAAAGTACCAGGATTGCCAGCAAAACATATGCCTTTCTCATGTCAACCACCTGTGAATACCCTCCGGCTCTCGTCCCACTGGAGCTCATCCATGTTTTCCTGCCACCAGTTCTGCCAGTCCTGCTGCCCATAACCGGTTTCCTCTATGTCGCAGTAGTATCCAAAGTTCTGCTCCGTGTAATTCGTAAGCATGTAGCTGGAATACTGGCAGACAAGCATCGGCGGCTCGCTGAGCATCAGCATGCTGTTGTTTCCAAGAAGCTCTATCAGTACCGGAATGGAGCGGCTGTCGCCGGTTGAAATCATCACTGAAGCGGCCATGAGCCTGTAGTCCGACACATTGCTGGAAAGGAACGGGACCATGGCATCGTTGATTTTCTCCTGCGTGGGTGCGTTTGCATCCGGGGCTATGTTTGAGAGGACATAGAACGCGGTCCACTTCTCATAAGCATCCCCTTCCAGCATGGAAATCAGCATGTCCGTGTCTTCCGGGCCCAGCACCAGCAGCTGGTTGACATTGTAGAAGCTGTAGGGGTCGGTAATGTTATAAGACGACACCACGGAATCCACAAGTTCCTGGTTGGGGCCGGGCTCCGGCTCAGTCTCATTTTCCAGGGGTTCTGCTTCCGTTTCGTTTGAGACTGTTATGTTCTCATCAGGAGCTGTTTGGTTTTCCCGGGTCTGGTTTTCCCCAGGTTCGGTTTCGTTTTCCTCTATGGTTATGTTCTCTTCAGGGCTGGCATTTTCCTCTGCTTCGGGTTGCTCGGCAGGGGTCACACAGCCGAACAGCAGCAGGGCAGCCAGAATCAGGACGATGGCTCTCATGCAAGTCTAACCAAAGAAAAAAATATAAATGCAGAAGTATTTCAGCAGGCCGAAATCACAGCCCTGCCTCAGACCTCAGCTTTTCTGCCATGTCAGTCTTCTCCCAGGTAAATCCGGGCTCCTCTCTTCCGAAATGGCCGTAGCATGCAGTATTCCGGTAAACAGGTTTCAGAAGGTCAAGATATTCAATCATGTCTGCAGGCCGGAATGAGAAGTGCTCTTTAACAAGGTCTTCAATCTTTTCCACAGGAATCCTGGCAGTGCCCCTGGTATCAACAAATACTGAAAGTGGTTTTGCCACACCGATTACATAGGATACCTGCACTTCGCACTGGTCGGCAAGGCCTGCCGCAACAATGTTCTTTGCAACATATCTTGCCATGTAGGAGCCGGAGCGGTCAACCTTGGACGGGTCTTTTCCGGAATAGGCCCCCCCGCCATGGTGGCCCTTGCCTCCATAGGAGTCAAGGATTGTCTTTCTCCCGGTCATCCCGGTGTCGGCAGCAGGGCCTCCCAGAACAAACTTCCCTGTCCCGTTGATGTGGGAAATTGTCTTTTCATCATAAAGGTTCCCGCAGATTGGCTTCACAACCTCTTCGACGACATCCCTCTCCAGCTTGCCGGCATCAACATCCTCATCATGCTGTGCTGCAATCACCACAGTATGGACCCTGGATGGCTTGTGGTTGTTGTATTCCAGCGTAACCTGGGTCTTTCCGTCCGGCCTGAGGTAAGGCAGGGTACCGTTTTTCCTCACTTCCGCAAGCCTTCTGGCAAGCTTATGAGCCATCATAATGGGCAGCGGCATGAGTTCCGGGGTTTCCCTGTTGGCAAATCCGAACATTATGCCCTGGTCTCCGGCTCCCTGCTCCTTTTCAGAATCCACTCCCTGGGCAATGTCCGGGGACTGCTCATGGATGGAGGCAAGCACGCCGCAAGTCCTGTAGTCAAAAAGATAGTCCGGCTTGGTGTACCCGATGTCCCTGATGACATCCCTTACCAGCCTCTGGAATTCCACATAGCCCTTGGTGGTAATCTCGCCCACCACTGCCACCAGGCCGGCAGTGGCAATTGCCTCCACCGCAACCCGGGAATCCTTGTCCTGCTTGAGCAGCTCATCAAGGGCCGCATCTGATATCTGGTCACAGATTTTGTCGGGATGGCCCTGGGTAACAGACTCTGAGCTGAAAAGATAATTCTTTGAAGTCATAATAAATACACCTCTCAAAAGCGCAGGAAGTAATTCAGTCAGTAAGCCTTAAAAATTATCTTACTTTTTCCCACCAACTATATCACAGTAGGGCACCCCGACAGTGCTGATGCCGAGCACTGAGTACACTCCGCAGTAGCCGGTCACTCCGGTTACAACAAGTATGGCCCCCACCAGCATTACCGCCCAGGAAAGCGGGGCAGCAAGGTAAAGGTATCCCCCGCCAAGAAAAACCAGGCCGAAAACAATCCTGAAGAAACGGTCTATCTTTCCTTCGTTTACCTCGAGTTTCATGCTTAATCCATCGAAGAACATCTTTTTAATGGTGCATACAGCTAAGTTCATTTCAATGGAAGACAGTGAATTCAGGGGCTGGCTTTCCCGGTACACCGACAGCGAAGCCTGCCTGGAGGCTTTCCAGAAACAGAAAACATTCTTCAGGGTAAACACCCTCAAGAAATCCCTGGAGGAATTCAGGAGCCTTACAAAGCTGGACTGCAGGCAGGCCGGCTGCTGCCGGGAGGCCTTTGGGCTGGAGGAAAGCATACCTCTGGGCAGGACCTGGGAATATTTCCTGGGATACATCCATCCCCAGAGCCTTTCCTCAATACTGGTTTCTCTTGTACTGGCCCCTTCTCCGGAAGATTTTGTCCTGGATGCGGCCGCATCCCCGGGGTCCAAGTTTTCCCACCTTGCAATGCTCATGGAGAACAGGGGCGTGCTGGTGGGCAACGACTTCAAGAAACAGAAGATTTCGGCACTTTATGCCACAATAAACCGGCTAAACGTGCTGAACTGCATCGTAACACTCAGGGATGCCAAGGCCCTGGACTGGAAGGAGCGGTTTGACAAGGTTCTTCTGGATGCGCCCTGCACTGCTCTTGGAAGCGGTTCCAGCGCGTCCAGCAGATGGGAGCCTTCCCATTCAGAAAGAATCTCGGGAGCCCAGAAGAGGATGCTTTTCAGCGCATATGATTCCCTGAAGCCGGGAGGGACGCTGGTATATTCAACCTGCACCTATGCAAAGGAGGAAAACGAGGAGGTGGTGGCCAACCTGCTTGAAAACGTTCCAGGCTCGTCACTCCGGGAAATACCGCTGGAGATTCCGCACGAGCCCGGCCTTGGGGATTACGGGCAGGAATTCAGGAAATGTCTTCGCATCTATCCGCAGCACCTCCACAGTGAAGGATTCTTTATAGCAAAAATAAGAAAGGGAGAATAATGGCAATAAGGACCAAGGAGAAAAATTTCGTAAAATACCTGGAAAAGCACTTCGGCATGGCCCTCCCAAAAAACACCGCGGTCTTCTATGCCAGGGGAGTGAGGGCCGGGAACCGGAAAATCAGGAATAGCAAAATCCATGGGGAGCTGGGCTATGCCGCCTGCGATGCCGGATTCAATCCCACCAACTCCTTTATCCAGAATTTCGGGCACCTTGCCAAAAAAAACATAGTAAGGCTGGACAGGGAGGAGGGCCTATTATTTGCCTCAGGCAGCGGCTTGGCCATGGACCTGGGCACGAAAAGCAAATACGTTGTGATCATGATGAAGCAGCATGTGCTGGGCCTGGGATATTATGATTCAGGAAAAAGGGTGGTCGTGAATAAAATTCCCGGGAAAAGAACAAGAAGGATAGTAAACGAAATCTGATTATACGACCTTTTTACCTTCAGCATATACCGCAACAGGGTAGCTGTCCAGGCTGAAGGGGTCGGCATTCCAGCACACAACAGATGCCACCTTTCCCTTTGCAAGCGTGCCGATGCCGTCCGCATCCAGTATTTCCGCGGGGTATTTTGTAAGCCTGCTGATGCACTGCTCCCTGGTAAGGCCGAGCCTCAGGAAATGCCTCATCTGAAGCAGCATCATTCTCTGCAGGACAATCGGGTGGTCGCTCATCACCGCGAATTTCACGCCGCTGCCAATCAGGTATTCTGCGTTTCTCCAGCTCTCATGCTTCAGCTCCACCTTGTAGGGAAAGGCGTCCATGGGGCCGTAAACCACCGGAATTCCCTTTTCTTTCAGGAAGTCAAAGGTCCCTTTTCTGTACACGTCGGATGCATGCTCAATGGTCATGTCAATGCTGAATTCATCCGCCAGCCGGAGGGCTGCCATAATATCATCGGTCTTATGGGCGTGGACCCGGAGCTTTTCCTGGCGGTCAAGGATGGAAAGCACAGTGTCCATGCGGGGCTCAAGCTCATCCACTGATTTTTTTCCATGCTCTACCAGGGTTTTTGCCTTCTTTCCCTTAATGAGCATTTTCCTGAGAAGGGAGACTGCACCCATCCTGGTGGCGGCGTGCACACCTTTGCCGTTTTCGTAGTTTTTGGTATTGTAGCCGAATGCCGTTTTCAGGCCGGTGTATTTTATGAACGCATCCCGGGTGTTGTCTGCAAAATTCCTTATAAGTACCGAGCGCCCGCCGATTACGTTGGCGCTGCCCGGAAGCACGCAGGAGTAAAGGACCCCTGCCTCCACAGAATCCCTGAAGGAGGTGTCCTCCATGATGATGCTGTCCAGCACGTCAAGCTCAAAAAGCAGTGCGTCCATGTCGTCATTTGCATCCTCTTCCTCTTCCGGCTCCCCTGCCCTTATTGTTCCTATATGGGAATGGGCATCTACAAAAGCAGGGGTAAGCATTTCGTATTCGCCCATCACTTCACATTCCGGTTTTTCAGACGTTACATCAGCAATCCTTCCGTTTTCAAAAACAACATAGCAGTTGCTGAGCGACCTTTCTTCCCCTGTATAAACTGTTTTGCCAAGAATAGCCTGCATGCAACCTATTGGGGTTTGATATTTTTAAGGTGACTGCCTTCGATTTCCTTTATCGTTTTCAAATCCCTTTCAGCAGTCTCCAGAAGCCGTCTGCTCCTTTCCTCCAGTGCCGAAGCACTGCGAAGAACCTCTGCTGACATCCGTTCAAGGTCTGAATCGGAAAGCGGTTCCTCAAGCACCCCTGAATTAGGCTTTCCTGGAGCCGGAAGCCTTATGACCCTGGGCCGTTTCCGGGTTTTTCTTTGTGCCATGAATTTATTTTGTGTGTGATGATTAATAAAGGTGGCTGATTAGCCAGGAGCGGCTGGCTGAAATCATCTTTTCAAAATGCTCCATGTTCCTGAAGTCGTGCTTTGCCCCCTCCACAACCACCAGCTTTTTCTCGGTGTCAAGATTGTCAATTATTGCAAGTGCGTGGGAAAGCGGGACGGTGTCGTCCCGGTCACCGTGAATTACCAGGGCGGGCGCCCTTATGCTCTTGGTTATCGCCTTCATGTCATAGCCCTTTGCATCTTCATAGGCTTCATAAGACCATTTTCTGCCAAAGGGCGAAATATAGCCGCTCTGCTTCCATTCCTGTACCCCCTCCCCGCCGTACTTTTCATCCCAGAGCATTTTGGAGTCAAACACCGGGCATTTCAGGGACAATGCCGAGAAGTTTCTTTTGGACGCGGCAACAAGGGAAACCGCACCGGTAAAGCTGGAGCCGGAAAGGCCGATTTTTTCAAAGCCTTCCTTTTCAGCAAACTCATATGCGGCAAGCACGTTCTGCACCGCCCTTGTAATGGTCAGGTTTTCAGGATTCCCACCGCTTTCCCCGTGGCCGTACATGTCATAGGATATTGTGGAAATCCCATCAGCATTCAGGACCTCTGCAAGCCTGGTGTTTGTCCTGCTCTCCTTGCTGGAGAGATAGCCATGGCCGAGAATTGCAACCGGCCCGCTGTCACTCATTTTCCCGTATAAGCAGCATGTCTTTCCTGCTTCGGAATCCAAAAATATTTTCTCCATTTCAACCATCTTCCTTTCAGATATTAATTTCAGCTCCGGGCTGCTTTTGTGCATTCCGGATTATCCTTCTTTGCACTGCTGCAGGCAGCTCCTCGGGAAATGCCAGCCCTTCTGCGCTGGAAATGTATTTGAAGAACAGGTGTCCGAACCCTGCAGCCAGGCCTGCTATAAGGTTTCCCTCTTTTCTCTTAAAGCCTGCAGAAAGGATTTTTTCCCCGGTCTTGACGAAAATCCTGTAGCTGCCGCCCTTCCGGGGTCCTTTTTCAGGGAAGCCAATTTTCTTCCCCCTGCTTTTTTTCCTGAAGATTTGCCTTGCCTGCTCAATGTCCCGTCCGCCCGCTCTCACCCGGAGGTTTTGGGGGCGGAGATTGTAGAAAAGGCTGAGGGCCTCATCTGCATAAAAGGCATAGAATTTCCTGCCCCTGAATGCACGGGGATGGGAGTACTGCCCGACCTTGACCATCCTGCCGTTCTCAACCCATACCGGCCTGTCTGATATGGTATAAAGGAAATCCCTGTAGTTCCAGGAAAGCTTCTGTGAGTTTCCGTCTTCCAGCATGAAAAGCTCAATGTCCCGGTAACCCCCACCATCTGCATGCGCTACCAGCAGGTTGCTCATGCCCGGCGCCAGGCCGGCATTGGCTATTCCGGAAAGGCCTTCCCTCAGGAATTCCTTTTTGTAGTCAAAGTGCTCGGGCCTGACGCTGGAGAACGTTGCGAAATCAAGATAATCTGCATTGCTGTTGAGTGCAAGTTCCAGTGCCCTGCGGTTGAGGCCTGACGGCAGGGTATTTACAATGAATTCAGTATCCAGGCGTTTCAGCTTGCGGACATCCGCCTTCAGGAAATCCTTGGCCCATTCCGGCCGCTCCCCCGAAACTACCCGGAAATCACCTTTCAGAAGGGAGCAGAATTCCCTTGCAACCATTCCGCTGCCAAGTACGGTAACATTCACACAGAACGATTGATGTGAACTCTTTAAATGCGGGCCGCTCAGTACTCCCTGCTCTGCCCGGGCCCAATAACGTCAGCCAGCTCCCTTATCCTTTTCAGGTCCTGCTCTATTGCAGGGAAGGTCCCATAGTGCATTGCCACATAATTTTTGGCTTTTAGCATTCCCCTGGCAATCTTCAGCTCGTCAGGTCCCATGGTGAAATGGCCGCCGGCAGGGAGCAGGGCAACATCCATGTCAAAAAGCTCGGGAAGAAGCTCCATGTCCTTTATCAGGGCGGTATCTCCTGCATGGTAGACTGTCTCGCCCTTGTAGCTCACCACAAAGCCGCAGGGATTTGCAAACGGGCAGCTGTGGGCTGCGTTTGCCAGGTAGATTTCCACCCCGTCCTCCACGAAACGGCCTCCTATGTTTGCGCCGATTCCGGTTCCGCCCTTTTCAGTGAGGGCATTTATGAGCTCAAAAACACCTATCGCCGTTGCCCGCGTGTCCCTGGTAATCTCCACCGCCTCCGCAAACCCGTGGTCTCCGTGGCCATGGGAAACAAACACAAAATCAGCATCCATTTTCTTTACCTCTTCAATGTCAAATGCAGCTTTCTCGTTTCCCTTTACCCATGGGTCAAACAGAAATTTTTTGTCTTTCAGCTCCACAAGAAAGCTTGCATGCCCGATGTGTGTCACTTTCATGATAAAACCTCTCTGCAAAACTACTAAAACCTAATCTGCCGATAAATATACATGAAAATCAGGGTATGCCCCAAATGCAAAAAAGTGCTGGAGCCCGGGGACTACATAAGGTCCGGCCCCACCCTGGTGGGCGCCACCGACCCCAGAATCAAATGCAGGAAATGCGGATACCGGGGGCTGCCCATAATCCTGACAGATGAAGACGAGTAAAAATATTAAATTCCCTGTTTTGAATCATCACCGGGTGAAATATATGAAAGATACTGGATTGTGCGACTGCTGCTACAATGTGACCAAGCAGCTGGCAAAGACGGCTGAATTTTTGTGGCATTCTGAGAAATACCTGGAGGATGCAAGAAGGGCAAACCACACCAGGTGCGCAGAGGTATTTGAAAAAATAATTGAAAATGAGAAGGAGCACCTTGAGATGCTGAAAGAGCTGGCAAAGAACGACCTTTGCTAATCCTATTTCGGCTTCATCCTTCCCCATTTTTCAAGGGCCTGGGCAAGCTCCTTGCTCTCCTTTGCCTTTTCCTTGAGCGTCTGGTTGCTCATGACCGCATCCACTGCGGCCATTACTGCGGCAGCCCCTGCCCGGGTGCCTTTGGGGTGCCCGTGTATTCCCCCGCTGACCAAAAGCACCAGTTCGTTGCCGTAAATCTTCATGACGTCCGGCACCAGCCCGGGGTGAAGGCCTCCTGACGATACCGGGAAGGCATCCCTGATTTTGCCCCAGTCCTGCTTCAGCAGGAGGTGCTTCTTGGGCTGGACCTTCTTTTTCCTTAAAGTGTCGGCGATGGCCTTTACCTCGTCTTTGGAGCCCACCAGCTTACCCACCGCCGTTCCGGAATGAATCTGGGTAACCCCGATAAGCCTCATAATCTTGGCGATGAACTGCATTGTTATCCCATGCCTGGGGTTCCGGTCAAATGCGGCATGCATTGCCCGGTGGGCATGGATTGCCATATCCATGTCGGCGAGATAGTTTCTCATGGTGTTCACTGCGGCCGGGCCGGTGACCACCACATCAATCATTGCATACTTGAAGCCGTAATAGTTCAGGAGCTTCGCCCTCTTCTTCATCAGCTCGGTTTCGCCGGTGATGTTGATGAATGCTGATTTTGTTTCCCCGGTTTCCTTTTCTGCCTTGTCCCTGGTTTTGGCCATAAGCCTGACCCTTTCCTCAAACCTGTTGAAGCTGGTGGAGGTCAGGTTTTCGTCGTCCTTCACAAAATCGAATCCGCCCATCCAGGTTTCATATGCCACCTTTGCATGCTCGGCGGCGCTGAACCCGATTTTGGGCTTGGGTACGGCACCGGTCAGGGGCCTTTTTTTGACCTTCATTATTTTCCTTATGCCCGTTGTCCCGTGGTGTGGTCCCCTGAATGCCTTGATATATTTCTGGGGAAGGGATGCATCGACCAGCCTGAGGTTTTTCACTGCCTTCATGCCGAAGATATTCCCTGCTATGCCGCTGAGGAGCTGGCAGACGTTGCCTTCCTCCCACAGCCCCAATGGATAGGCGACCTTCAGATAGCTGCCTTCCATGTCAAATGCGGTTGCCTGGAGCTTGTTCATCCGGTCCGGAAGCCTGTGCAGGGTAGTCCATGTGCCGGTTGAGCTTTCCGAGGCTATCCTTCCTGCAGCCTCCTTTTTGCTCATGCCTTTTGCAGGCTCAAAGTAGAATAAACAAACCAGCTCGTCCCTTGCCGGCTTGTAATTAAAATCCACAAATTCCTCATACCAGTCTATCTTGGCCATGGAAAGAAGAGTAATGCAAGAAATATAAAATTAATGGGGATGCCTCAGTTTGCTTGCTGAAATGAGTCTGCCGGAATTTCCTGGAAGCCGAATCCTCCTTCCTTTTCCCAGGAAGAGACTGCAACCGGCTGGTTCAGGGGGTCCACAACCACTATATGCATCCGGGATACCTGCTTTCCTTGTATGGAAACGGACATTACCAACTCGGTTTCGTCTGGAAGTTCCTTCATATAATCAGCTGCGGCTTCATGGGTTTCAAGGTCTCCCAGGTCCGGCCCTTCTTTCAGCCCGGGAAAGGCCCTCCAGTCGCTGAGAGAACCCCCCTGTTTTCTGGCTCTGAAAAGGTATTCTCTTTTGTTGCCCTGGATTTTTCCGGTTCCTGAGCGGTAGCCGTTGCCGACCTTTCTCTTTTCAAATGTGGCCTGTGCAAGTTCTCTGTAAAGCTTTTTCATAACTATAACTAGTGGTAAAAAATGTTTTTAAAGTTGTGTTATTCTAAGGCAAAACATCTTTCAGCAACTTTTTCAATGCATCAAGGGGGAGAAGGGCGCACCTCATCCTGGTGGGATTCCTGCTTAAATCAATCCTGAGCAGGGAAAGCACATCCTCTTTCCCTACGCCTGAAAGCTCTTCAAGGGACTTTCCCCTGATGAATCCGGTGAAAAGCGAAGCGCTGGCCTGGCTGATGGCGCATCCATGGCCCGTGAATTTTGCATTCTGGACAATGCCGTCCCTGATTTTAAGGAAGAGGGTTATGCGGTCCCCGCAGGTCGGATTGCTCACCTCTGCCCTTTCTGAATCAGGAATTTCGCCGTAATTTCTGGGATTCTTGTAGAGTTCGATTATGTATTCCTGGTATATCTCTTCCATCAGAAAAACCCTAAGTTGCAAGCCATGCTGGTGAGCAGCAGCCTTTTCATTTGAACAGCTTCTCAACCTTGTGCAGTGATTCCGCCAAGGCATCAATATCCTCTTTGGTGTTATAAAGGTAAACGCTTGCCCGGGTGCTTGCAGCAACGCCCAGGCGGGTGTGCAGCGGCATTGCACAGTGGTGCCCGCTCCTCACGCAGACATTGTCTTCGGAAAGCATTGCAGAAATATCATGGGGGTGGACGCCCTCAACAGTGAATGCCACCAGGGCCCCTCTCCTGCCAGGGTCTTCAGGCCCCAGAATTTCCAGGCCTTTTATTTCAGAAAGCCTTTCCAGCATAAGCTTCACAAGTTCCATTTCATGGTTCCTTATATTCTCCAGCCCTGCTGAACTGAGATAATCCATGGCTGCGCCCAGGCCGACCACTGCATCCACTGCAGGCGTGCCTGCCTCAAACTTGTGGGGAATTTCCGCCCATTCGGAATGGTCAGGATGCACTTCCCTTATCATTTCGCTGCCGTAAAGAAGCGGGTCCATATCCTCAAGAATGTCATGCCTGCCGTAAAGAACCCCTGCGCCAAAAGGAGCAAGCATCTTGTGCCCCGAGAATGCAAGGAAATCACAGCCCATTTCTTTTACATTTACCGGAATTGACGGCGCGTACTGGGCAGCATCAACAAAGCAGAGTGCGCCATTGTCGTGGGCAATCCTGCATATTTTTTTTGTATCGGGCATTGTGCCTAAAACATTGGAGGCGGCCGAAACTGCAACCAGACTGGCACCCCTGATTTTCTGCTCCAGGTCAGCCTCGTCCAGCAGGCCTTCATCAGTTATTTCTGCCACTGCGAATTCAGCCCCTTTTCTTTTGGCAAGCACCTGCCAGGGGACAAAGTTGGTGTGGTGCTCAAGCATGGTTGTTGCAACCTTTCCCCCCTTTCCCATGTTTTTCTCGCCCCAGCCGCGCATTACCAAGTTGGCCCCTTCGGTGGTATTCCTGGTAAATATGATTTCCCCGGCTTCCCGGGCGTTGATAAATGATGCCGCCTTTTTCCGGACAGACTCATAGGCCATGGTGGCCTCCTCCGCAATGCGGTAAAGCCCCCTGGCAACATTGGAGTTCTTTGTTTTATAGAAATTGCTTACTGCTTCAATTACCTGCCTTGGTTTCTGTGACGTAGCTGCCGAATCCAGGTATATTATGCCGGTGTCAAAGACGGGGAAATCCTTCCTTATCTTCTTCGCGTCAAGCATCTTCTCCCTCCAGGTAGGGGGCATAGCCCCTTTCCTCCACATCATGGGCAAGCTTCTCGTGGTCTGTTTTCACTATCCTCCCATCCACCATAATATGCACATAGTCTGCCTTTATGTAGCGCAGAATCCTGGGATAGTGGGTGATCAGCAGAAAGCACCTTTTTCCGTCCTTCATTTCTTCAAGGGCTTTCGCCACCAGTCTCAGGCCGTCAACATCAAGGCCCGAATCAACTTCATCCAGCATAACTACCTTGGGGCTGAGAGACAGGGCCTGGAGCATTTCCATCCTCTTTTTTTCCCCGCCTGAAAACCCCACATTGAGCTCCCTTTTCACAATGTCCTTTTTCATCCCCAGCTTCTCGGCATTTCTTTCCAGTTCCTTGTGCTCACTTACCATTTCGTCAATGTCCTGACTCTTGTCCGATGATTTGGCTTTCCTTAGGAAGTTGCTAACCGTAACGCCTTCAATCTCCTCAGGATGCTGGAATGCAAGGAACAGCCCCTTCCGGGCCCTTTCATGCGTCTGCATGCCCGTGATGTCCTCGCCGTCCAGAATGATTTTGCCCTCCACTGAAAGGGAAGGGTGCCCGAGCAGGGCCTCGGCCAGGGTGCTTTTGCCGGCCCCGTTGGGGCCCATCACTACATGAATTTCGCCGTCACCGAGGCTGAGGCTGAGCCCCCTGATAACCTTCTTGCCCCCCACACTCACTGAGAGCTGTTTTATGTCGAACATAGGCAGCGATAATACTGTTGTAATGTATTTTAATAGTTAGTTGCAGGTTATTCCAGAAGGTGCAAACTGGTGGGCCGTGAAACAGAAAAAAAAGACACTGAACCGCAAACCTTTCCGTTCCGCTCCGGGCCGGGCATTTCCGAAAAGGTAATCAGAAATCTGTCCAGGGAAAAGAATGAGCCGGAGTGGATGCTTGGAAAGCGGCTGGAGGGGCTCAGCCTCTTTGAATCCATGCCCCTCCCATCATGGGGGCCTGACCTCTCCGGGCTGGATTTAAGCAATCTTCACTATTACCTAAAAGCCACCGATAAAAAGGCCGACGCCTGGGAGGATGTCCCTGATGATATCAGGAAAACCTTCGACCGGCTCGGCATTCCTGAGGCAGAAAGGAAGTTTCTGGCCGGAAGCGCTGCCCAGTATGAAAGCGAAATGGTCTACCACCGGCTGAAGAAGCAATGGGCAAAGAAAGGCATAATATTCACAGACATGGACACCGCCCTGCAGGAGCATGCTGACATTGTAAAAAAATATTTTGGCACAGTGGTGCCATCCGGAGACAATAAATTCTCAGCCCTTAATACCGCAGCCTGGAGCGGGGGGTCCTTCATATATGTTCCTGAAGGAGTGCAGGCGGATGTCCCCCTCCAGACATATTTCAGAATAAACGCGGAAAAGCTGGGCCAGTTCGAGCGCAGCCTCGTAATTGCGGAGGAGGGCTCGGCCGTCAATTACATTGAAGGGTGCTCGGCACCGGTTTTCTCCAAAGCGTCTCTTCATGCTGCTGTTGTGGAGGTCATTGCAAAAAAGAACTCAAAACTCAGGTTCACCACCATCCAGAACTGGTCAAGCAATGTTTACAACCTTGTGACAAAGCGTTGCGTGGCAGGCGAAAATGCGGTTGTGGAATGGCTGGACGGAAACATGGGAAGCAGGGTAACCATGAAATATCCCGCAGTGATACTCAGGGGAAAAGGCGCCAGAGCCGAGCTTCTGGGCATGACTTATGCGGGCAGGGGCCAGGTGCAGGATGTGGGCGCAAAGGCAATCCACATTGCGCCGGGCACCCATTCCAAAATTGTTTCCAAAAGCGTATGCCAGGAAGGGGGAAGGTCCAGCTTCAGGGGGCTGGTGCACGTTGATGAAACGGCAGAGGACTCCGGCAGCTTTGTGCAGTGCAATGCCTACCTCCTGGATGATAAATCCAGAACAGACACCTACCCCAGGATTGTTGACAGGCAGAACCGGGCCTCAGTAAGCCACGAGGCCAAGGTGGGAAGCATCAGTCGGGAAAAGCTGTTTTATCTTATGAGCAGGGGAATAAGCGAAAAGGACGCCCTTTCCATGGTTGTGCTGGGCTTCATGGAGTCCTTTACCAAAGAGCTTCCGATGGAATATGCAGTGGAGCTGAACCGGCTTATTCAGCTTCAGATGGAGGGTTCTGTAGGATGAAACCGGGCTGGCTGGAGAAGGAAATGGAAGATGCCCGTTCATCGGCATGCGATTCCATTATCCGGAATCCCCGGGCCCTGCAGTTCAGCTCAAAGAATGTCCGGCACTACACCCTTGGGGAAATGCTTGAAAGGGACAGCAAATTTGCAAAAAAGGCAATATCCGGTAGCAGAAGCAGGCTCCCCGGCCCTCACGCATCTGCCGTTGCAGGCAGCTTCAGCGAATGCAATTTTTTCCTTGTTCCCCCCAACAAGAAGGCTTCCCTTGAATTCCTTTGCGACCATTCATTGTCGCTGAATTTCGTATTTCTGGCCGAAAATTCGGTTCTCAGGCTGTTTACCACTATTGCCTCGCAAGCAATGGACCTGGTTGGGCTTGAACTGGAGCCCGGCTCCTCCCTGAAAGCAGGCCTGCTCAAGTACAAGGGGCATTTTGCCTATCATGGCCAGGCTGCAGCTGCATCCTCCGGCGCAAGCATAAGCACTGCCTCATTCTGGGGCGGAAGCGGAAGGGGGGAGGTTGCAAGCAGCCTCACCGGGCTTGATGCCAGTGCCATGCACCTGGGGCTTTCCATCGGCGGGGGCTCTGAAAAGCTCAACCTTGATTCAAGTGTTGTTCATTCGTCCCACAATACTGCCAGTGAAGTGGTGATGCGCGGGGTGGCCCAGGACAGTTCTGCCACTGAATTCAGGGGCAATGTCACGGTGGAGAGCAACGGAAAGGGTTCCAAATCCAGGCTGGAGCAGCAGATTCTGCTTCTGGACAAAAATGCACAGGCCGGGGCGGAGCCGGTGCTGGAGATAAAACACAACGAGGTTGAATGCTCCCACTCTGCAGCGGTAAGGAAAATAGAGGAGGAAAAGCTGTTTTATCTTATGAGCAGGGGACTGTCCCGGAAGCGTGCAAAAACAACCATGGTGACCGGATTTCTCAGGAGTACAATAAACAGGATACAGGACAGGGAGCTGAAAAACAGGTTCATGCCGCCCTTCATGAGAGACTAGTCCTCCCGGAAAAGCTTGCACATCTCCTGGTTGAATGAGAGCATGTGCATCGCCTGGAAGCTGTCAAGGTCATGGGTGGGCCGGTCAACATAAAGCCTGTATCCGTCGTTTTCCTTCCCCGCAATAATATAGTAATAGGGATTTCCCAGGGTATCCTCGTAGGTTATGGCGAACTGGACGCTGGCCGCAAATTCCAGCACATCAAAGCTGTCTTCTGTGCCTCCGAGGAAAGTGCAGTTTTTGAGCTTGCCCACAAAGCTGTCGAAGTCCACGGCCGGGCCGTTTGCCCCGTTGTGCACAAGGGTGTTTTTGTCTTCCTGCTTCTTGTCTTTTGCCGCAAGCATTGCCATTCTTTCTATTTCTTCAGAAGTGACAAGATAAAGGTACAGAAATTTTCCCCCGTTGCTCTGGAGAATCAATCTTCTCTTCAGGTCCACGTCCATAAGGCCGGTGCTGACTTCATAAAGGTTTTCAGCGGAACGGTCGCAGAGCAGGAAGTTGCTGCCCCTTGTACGCAGAGAAACAAAATTCACCCCTCCGATTGAGAACCTTCCCATGCCCCTGAGATTGGCAACAAAATTATCAAAGACAACCTTGGTGTCATTGTGGAGAACAGCGCAGGAGCCAAGTTTTTTCTTGATTGCGGGCAGTTTGTCCGCGGATGAAAAGAAAGAGCTTATCTTGTCGAACCTTGGGTCAGGAACCCTCATTGAGTCGGCGACTGTAGCATCAGCTTTCCTGGAATCGGGTTTGTCTTTGGAATCAAAACGCCTTCCTGCCATGCATATTATATTGTAGGGCGTGATTTATAACCTTTTTCTTTCTCTTTTAAACACTATAATTTGTTTAAATAAATAAAATCAGCCCTCAATTTGTACAATTGATACTGGAAAGGCCCAAAAAACATAGGTTTGGTGTATTTTGTGACACTCATTTAAAAGTATTTGTGTTCCTAAATACACTACCATGTACTAGGAGGTGTATCGGAATGAACAAGAACGGAAGGGATTTACTTTTCAGGGGCCCCGGCGTCTGAAAAGCAGGATATAGGAAATGTCGAAACCGGCACTAGTTGTAGGAAAGGAAGGCCAGCTGCCCTGAGCGGGGAGAAGCTGGAGAAACTGCTGGAACTCTATTACACCAAGCCGTATTCTTTGCGTGAAATCGCAGATATACTTAGAGTTTCCAGGATGACTGTCTGGAGGGCGGTACAGGCCCTGCACGCAGCATGAGGTGAAAACTATGAGACATGCAGAAGCAGTTTTGAACCAGAGAAAGCCTGTTGCGGAGAAGGGCGGAATGAAAGGTATTGCAGGCCTTCAGAGCAGCAGAGCCAGGACCAGCATAGCAGATGTGGTTTCACTTGACCGTAAAAAGTCGGATACTGGTCTCTATGTGGTTGAAAAAAGAGCAGGTGTAAAGCCTCTTGAGAGGCTTGGGGATGCCAAGGGAAGGAAGCTCCTTGCCAAGACTGATGGTCTGACATCAGACCAGAAAAAGGACCTTGGTGAACAGGGGGTATCCCTGGCGTATGTCCGGGAACTGCCCGGCCCGCCAGGTCTGCACGGCGTACAGACCTCTGAAAAATATGAGGGCGAGGAGGATAACTTGTATGGCACACACGTCTATCCTTATCTCGTTGTCACCGGCAAACAGGCGGAAAGCATCAGGAACATGGCATCCCGGCTTCCCAAACCCGAGGAGAAAAAGCCTGTGAGCAGGCCTTCCGAACCGGCCGACCCGGGAATCTCTGCGGTGATAATGTACCGCTGCGCAATGGGGGGCTGCTGAATTAAACCTGCGGGCCATGCCCGTTTTTATTCTTTTTTTTTAGGTAGCCTAATTTTATATGTTTTTGTGGTGAATTATAAACGTGGATGTAAAGCATTTAATGGGCCGTGCAAAAAGGGTGAAAAAGTCAAAAAACCCGTTTGCAAAGGCCAGGAGAATCCTTCTCGACAGCTACAGGCAGTCGCTTAAGAGCGGCAGCAGGATTGACCGCCTCCGGTTTGAACTGGTCCGCTCCATGGTCGTTCAAAAAACTTATGAAGCGATGGGTCCAGGTGACAGGTGGCTTGGAATTGCAAAGGTCAAGGCAGAGATGCACAAAGCCAGAGAGAAGAGAAGGAAATACCTTGAGGACGGCAACGAGATTTTTTCTGAAGGCTTTTTGTTTGAAGGCGACCCGGAACTGAACAGAATCCGGCTTGAGCTTGACCGGGAAGCCAATTCATACTGGAGGTTCCTGGGCTCCTTCCGCACCCATATTCCCGGGCTGGGCTATGCAGTTACCGTAAAAAAGACCAGGGGACTCAACCAGGATTCCTGCCTTCTGTACGGGAAAAACGGGGAAAGGGCTATGGCCCTGGCTGACGGCTGCTCAACCGAGAGATTCTCTTCTGCCGCCAGTTACCTTGCAATGAAAAAATTGCGGGAAAACATCGGCGCCCTGCTCATTGACCCGCGGGGCGTAATACGGGACATAAGCCAGGACATCTCCGGGGTTATGGTGCTGGGCATGAAGGACATGTACATGGGAATCGCCTCTCTGGGCAGCACCACCATCTTGGCAGGCATACCTGACGGCTCAAGAAAATCAGTATACAAGTTCGGGGACAGCTACGCCTTTGTGCAGTTTGATTACGAAGGAAAGACAATGGTGGAAAGGGTGGGGCATGAGAGAGCACTTGCCTGCATTGCCGGCCAGCCCTGCTGTTTTGAGGATTGCATGGTAGAAGAGCACATCCGGAAGGGCAGGAAACTGATACTTACTTCTGACGGCATTACCAATCCTGTTGCCAGAACCAACAGGAAGCTGGCGCAGTTTTACCGGGAAACCCCTGACAGCATAATAGTCGCAGAGCGAATAACAAGACTTGCAATCATGAACTCCCTGAAGACAGGCAAAGTGGACGACATGACTGTGGTCATTGAGGAATAGTGCAGACGCCTTCCTCGCAGACCATGGGCTCAAAACAGTATGGGTAAAAGCCCTCCTCCTCGCAGCAGGGGCCGGTCTTGTAGCCGCATTCCAGCCTTTCAATGAAAATCTGGGTAATAAAATAATAGTCATTGACCTTTGCAATCCCTATTCCTGTTTCATCAAAGGAGCTGTCCAGCATAAGTTCCCGGTGGCCGGTGCTGTTCGTCCAGCCGCTCACTATATTTCTCTCCAGTTCCTCCCGGCCATACCATTCCACTTCGCTCCAGCTGACCCTTTCCGCATTTTCAGCAAATTCCAGCAGTTCCCGGTAGGCTTCTTTCACCTGCTCTTCCGGATGCTCCCCTTCATAAGGGGAAACAATGCGCTCCTCATCAGGACATTCTTCGGGCAGCTCCTCAGGGTAGGATGTGGCGTTCTTCCATGCCGGAATGGTGAAAATGTTTTCACCGGAATAGCCGAAGTAATGGATGCCGCTGTTGCGGAGCCGGTCATAATGATACAAGCCGAACCCAAACCCTTCGTGGTGGATAAAGGGCCTCGGACAGGCCAGGTCAGGCTCGGTGAGCGGCCTGTTCTCCCTGGCAAGCTCCCGGCTGTGCTGCCTGGCTACCCAGGCGAGCTCTTCATTCCATTCCAGCGGGGCAGTGCTGTTTTCCTCTCTTTTCCGGTTCACCATTTCGAAGATGTCTTCTTCCATCTCCGGAAAGCCAGAATCGTTGGCCAGGGGAAGCGAGGTATTTTCAGCCATTCCGGGCTCAGGCGGAACAGTCTGGTTTTCCACGGTTTTGTTGTCTGCAGTGCCGGAAACCGCATAAAATATTGCTGTCACTGCAAGAAAGACTATTCCCAGAAGGGTTAATGCCAGGGAAATCTGGGCTACCCTCCATTCCTCTCTCAATCCCATGTAAGGGTCACACTTGATAGCTTTTTATTGCTTATTCCCCTATCAGTTTTGATGGCACTTAAACGTAAGTCAATGTACGGCCTAGAGATAGAGATGTTCACCCTCAATGAGGAGGGCAAGCTTGTCAATGGTGCCCCGGACATACTTGAGGCAGTCAAGGGAAAAAGAATAGAAAAATACGTAAGAAAGGAGCTTTCCAAATGCATGGTGGAACTCGGGGCCAAGGAAAAAAGGAGCATAAAGGAGTGCGGGTTTGCATTCCTGGAGAACCTGCAGGAGCTGGTAGAGCTTGCCGAGGGAATCGGATACCGGCTTCTTCCCCTGGGCTGCCATCCCGGAAGAGAGATGCCCGGGCTGCACACCAATTCATGGTATGATGCAAAGAAGGCTGTGCTGGGCAAGGATGTGGTGAAAGAGGGAAGGATTTCAGGATTCCATTTTCATTACACCCTTCCGGAGGGGATTGTCCAGAAAAAGACCGAGATGATTAAAAGGGTCGGAAGGTCCAAGACAGTCAACACCTTCATCCACCAGTACAATTTCCTGGGAGCGTGCGACCCTGCAATCCTGACATTCTGCCAGTCCACGCCCATCTGGATGGGCTTCAACTGGGCAAAGGACAGCAGGGTGCTGGTCTACAGGGACCTGAAGGTTACCAAAAACGGCGACTCCCTGAGGGGAATCCACTACTATCTTCCCATGTTCGGCTCGTTTTCAGGCTATGAGTACACCCTGGAGGACATAAGGGTGATGGCAGACCAGAGAAAGACCGAATGGCTGAAGCTTCTGGAGCAGGCCAACTATCCCACCAATGAAATCGCCGGATTTCCCACCCTGAAATTCATGTGGGGGCCTCTTCGGGTAAACAAGATAGGGACCTATGAATACCGGGGCCCGGACATGAACCATCCGCCGGTGATATTCGCCTCGTCCAGGCTGCTTTACCATGCCCTCAAGGCGATAGAGAAAAAACAGCTGAATGTAGTTCCTTCTGATATTGGCATCGAGGAGCCTTTCGTAGTGGAGGACGGCAACATATACATTCCGCCGCATGCCACTCTCAGGAATCTGGAAAGGCAGAGCGTAATAAACGGCTTTGATTCCGACTGGGTGCACAGCTACTGCTCTGCACTCTACAGCCTGGTGGCAAAGCTAACCAGGAGAAAGGTTCCCTACCTGAAAAAAATGCTGGATGAAAGAAAGACAGTTTCGGATGAAATACTGGAAATGGTAAAAAAGAACGGCTACGATACCGACAAGGAAATACCTGAGGACATGCTCAACCATGTCGCCCTTTACCATGCCAACAGGCTTTCCGCCGAAATCAAGAATACGCGAAAGATACTTTAGGTTTATAAATTATTGAGGAGGTTAGGATTCATGGTAGCATTCATAGGAGAAATTTCAGTCAACCAGGTGCTTATGGGGGGAGGGATTTTCACCGCATCCTTCCTGGTGATGCTGATTGTCTGGTCAGCTCTTCTCAGGACAATATTCTCGGTAATGGGGAAATCCAAGTTTTATTTTGTCCCCAGGACCCTGAAGGAGCTTTTCTTCTCGTTTGCATTCATATTTGTCCTGCTGTCCCTGGCAGTCGCAGTTGCCTTTGTCGACCGGGGGCTGCTCAGCGGGGAAATCCTCAAGATACTTGAGATACTGATAATCTTTGCGGTTGCAAACATTGTGGTCCGTCTGGTGCTTACCGGCATTGACGTACAGCAGAAAAGGGCCAAGGACCGCTCCGGCATCTACCGCTCCATCGGGCTGGTTAAAAGCACTGCAGGAATCATACTCTATCTCTTTGCCATACTGCTCTCCATAAATGTACTGAGTGCGGACATAGGCTCTGCAGTCATGGTCAGCGGCTTTTTCCTGGTTGTGCTGCTTTTTGCCGCAGGGTTTGACCAGGTGAAAAGCATAATTGCCGGATTCCAGCTCGGCGACTACTATGTGGATGCCGGCCATCTGATAAAAATTAACGGCAATGCCGGCTTTGTGGAATCTGTTCACGGGAGGTCCACCCTTCTCAAGACAATAGAAGGCAAGACCATAGTAATTCCCAATTTCCAGTTCTTCAACCGCCAGTTCGAGATCGACCCCGAGGAAATAAGCGAGATGTACGTGCTTGCCAGGGTGTCGGGCAAGGATTCGGTCAAAATCAAGGAAAGGATATCCGCAATTTCCTCAAAAATAGCCATTGACCTGGAAGACATTTCCGACGAGTACAAGCCCGGGGTTTTCTACTCCGGAGTGGAGGAGGGCGTGCACAGCTTCAAGATTACCTTCAAGATTTCTCCTGAATCAAAAGTAAGAAAGGTGCTGGACCGCTTCTGCACAGAGATGTCAAAGGAATTCAGGGACAGGCTGAAAACACTTCGTCTGGGTGAATATTAACATCCAAGGCCACAAAGTGCGACCTTTATAAATCGTTTGTTCTGATATACAAACATGCAAAAGCCCAGAGTACTCCTTGCATTTGGATACAAGGGAAACCAGACAAAGATGCCGGACAAGAAGTTCTTCAGGTCAGCGGTCTCGCCGTTTCTGGAAAAGCACGTGAGGCAGGAAGGCGGCCGCGCGGTTGTGGTGCATGCACTGAACACCGCAGACCTTTTTGACTTCAGTGAGGAGCAGAAAAGAGCCGCAGTGCTTTCCCTGAACATCCGGAGAGGGGATTTCGACCCGGAGCTGGAGGACCTGAGGTCACACCAGATGAAGCAGGTCATAGATATAATGACTGATGCCTTTACCCAGATTGAGTCTCGCCTCAATGTCAGGATGGCCTCAACAATGGACATGGGCAAAGCCATGGATGGATTCAAAAGGGACTGGGGATTCCATGGTACAATCCTTTCCATCAACCAGGAACGTCCCGGCGCGGTCAGAAACATACTTGAGCCGCAGACATTTGAATCAGCCTGCCTTTACTGGGAGCTGGAGGCAACAAAGAGCCGCGCAAAGGAGCACCTGCTCGACTCCGATGCAATCGACCTGATGCTCAAGTACATCAGAAGCACAGGAAAGCTTCTTGCAGAAAGGGACTTTTCCACGGTTGCACGCATCAAGGCAATATCAGGAAGGGAACCTGACACTGCTTTCGTTGTGCCAAGAGGCTTCATGCACCGCGGAATGATAATGTATTTTGAGGATGATTTCGAGCTGGACGTGAAGCAGGCGGTCCTGGGAGGGGGAATTCCTACCCAGTTCATGCAGGCTGTCATCGGCAGCTACACCGGCCACATGTCCAGCCGGGAGCTTCTCCTGACTGCAACCAACGTGGTTGCTGCCCACCGGGAGATGGAGCATTCAAGAATTGAATTCGAGAACCTTGTCAATACCTGGGGACTTCCAATCGGAGAGGCCTAGCCTGAGACTTCCGCTTTTCCTTTGTCTGCATCAAGCCTTACCCGGTCGCCATCCCTGAGAACTGAGGTTGCAATCCTGGTCCCCACGATGCAGGGAATCCTGAACTCCCTTGAAACCACCGCGGCATGGCAGGTCAGGCCGCCTTCATCGGTAATTATCCCTGCGGCCCTTTTCATGAGCGGGGTATATTCCGGCCTGGTCATGACCGCCACCAGGATGGCGCCGTCCTTCATCTTGTTGAATTCCTCTTCCCTGGTGATTACTACGGCTTCCCCCTCAGCACTGCCCCGTGAGGCCGGGGTTCCGCGGATTTCCTCCACCTTCTCCACTTTGTCCAGCCTGTATCTCTTTCCGGGTGCTGATTTCACGAAATAGCCTTCCGGCGAATGGTCGGTGTAAAGGCTGAACCCCTCATCATACCTTTTTTCCAAAATTTCTTTTCCAATTTTATTGTTCAATACAAGAGGAAGCTCATAGACGGTTGCGTTCAGGAGAATGTTGGCTTCAATGCCGGTCCTGGAGCTTGCCTCTTCCAGGAACTGCATCAGGACATGTCCTGCGATAAGGTTGTTCTTCTTTCTCTGGTCCTGCCACCAGGAGCCTTCGGCAAGCAGGCGGCTTATGACTTTTTCTTCTTCATCCAGCTCTTCCAGATATCTTTTTTTGTTTTCAAGGGCATTTCTACTGGTTTCATCCATTATCCTGAGCTCTTCCCCTGGGTGGTCAAAAGAAACAGCCTCATCCTTTATCTTTTCTATGAAATCAAGCGGTTTCAGAACCACTGCCCTGCGGTAGTTGTTGTTTATCCAGAAATACTTGCTGGAATGGCGGACAAGCTCTTCATGGATTTCCGGCATATCGCTCTTCAAAAAATCAAGGATTTCGCAGGGAGTGTTGTTGCTGAACACATTCCCATGGCCGGCATCAAAAACCCTTGCAGCAATTTCCAGCATGGACTTTCTCTGCTGATAGGAGAAGGTTTCCCGGTCCGAAGTGGTTATGCAGGAAAGAACCCCGGCGGTCCTGTCGCCGAACCTCGGCTGAATCCTCTTGTAAAGACGGTCCGAAAGGTGCTCCTTGTAAATAAGGGGCAGGACCGGAAGGCAGAACTGGTTGTGGTAAAGCTCAATAAACGTCCAGTAATGTCCTATCAGCTCTTCAATTGCAAGACTGCTGAAAGCAAGGCTTTCCAGCCCTGCCACATAATCATGGTAAAGCCTTTCCTTTCTCTTAAACGCCTTAATCAGATTTTCAAGATAGCCGGGATTTGCCTTTTCCCTTTCCAGGATTTCGCCGGTGCATTTTTCCATCTTTGCTTCATCCATCCATTCCTCCCCAATGCTTTCCTTCCAGACAGCGCAGTATTCGCCGAATTCAAGGCCGGTCTCATGAAACGTCCTTTGAAAGATTCCCATAACACCTGAATAGATGAAAATCCTGGCATCCGCGGTCGTTATCCTCTGCATGTCTTTCATAAGCCCAGCACCCATTCAAGGACAGCGCGGTTCACAAAAAGGCTCTCTCTCATGACCGGTCTATTCAGGAGCTTGGGATGACTGTCCACGTCCTTTGCCGCGGTTAGCCTCCCGTCCGGCAGAGTCCGGGGCTCGTCCACGTACCAGTAGACATTTTCCCCCGCCTTTACAAAGTCATCTTCGGTAATCTGCCGGTACCTGTCCAGGTATTTTACCAGGATTTTTTGGTCTGCCCCCTCCCCTGGCCTGCCCTCTGAAATCCACATCATGTCCACATTGCCCATGAATTCCTCCAGGGGCTTCTGTGTGATTGTGCCGCCAAGCCGTTCAATCTCCTCACGGAACTCTTCTCCGGAGCCGATTTCTTTTACTACCGGGTCTTCAAAGAACTGCATGCCCAGCTTTGCCCCCGCCCTGCAGATGGCAATGGTGGGCTGGGAATACCTTACCTGTCCATAGATGCCTATTTTCATGCCCTCCGGGTTCTTTCCCCGTTTCATCAGTGAATAGAAAAACCAGAGCGCTCCCATGGTATGCTCATCCCCGCACATCAGGTTAATCATCGGCACTTCTGCCTCCAAATCTTTAATCTCCACATCCATGGGGGTCCTTACTGCAAGCACATCCACAAGGTCTGAAACTGATTTTGCCGTGTCCTCCATGTCCTCTTCCCCTGATTTCACGTAGCTGGCATCAAGAGGAATATAGCTTCCGCCCGCCTTCAGGATTGAGTGCATCATGGATGCAGTTGTCCTGAGGCTCGGCCGGAATGTCAGCACCCCGAGAATCCTTCCCTGCAGGGATTTCCCATCTCCCCCCTCAATCTCTTTTGCCCGCTCCAGAATCCAGAGAATATCCTTTTTTTCCAGGTCGCGGCTGCTCCTCATTGTTCTCATGCTTCCACTTTCCCTGGAATAAAATTTGTATTATGTATTTTAATATGGCCCCGCAAGGGCCTTCAAAAAACGGTATGCAGTATCCTCTTGTACCTGGCAACCAGCACCACTCCATCGTGCAGCCTGGCGGCGCTCGCTTCCCTGCTTTCTGAATCTTTTTTAAGCGTTGGTTCTTGAAGCCTTTCATAGGTTTCGTTTTTCAGGACCATAATCCCCCCGGGGTCCCGGCTGTGCCTTACTGCCTCACCAATAGAAATCCTTTCTTTGCCCAGAGGGTGGTTGACTCCGCATGCAATAGCCCAGAGCATGCTCTGGGGCATGCCGTCGGTGCCGAATCTTATCCTGTCTTCAGCGCCGTTTTTACTATAGGCATTAAGTAGTGTTTTCAACGGATTAATCGAGGTTGCGGCTTCACCCAGCCAGGGTGCATAGCGCCAGACCTCTGTGGAATAGTTCGGCTGCAGGCTGAGAGGCAGGCCCATGGCTGCAGCTGTGTCAATCTGGCTTCTGGTCGGAAGCTCGAAGTGCTCCAGGGAAACATCAATCCCTGCATTCCTGAATTCCGGGACGGCATTGAGCATGATTCCGATTGCCAGGTCGCCTATTGCGTGGCAGGCCAGCCTTCTTATTCCGCTGTACCTGAGCATCATTGCATAATCCCCTGCATTCTGAATGTCCCTTATGTCAACGGGCAGGGTGAGCTGTCCTTTGCTGCCGTCTGAGTACGAGTAGTGCTCCAGTGCGGCGGTCTTTGAGCCAAGGCCGCCGTCTGCAATCCACTTGACTCCCAGCGGAATGCCCAGCTCCCCGGCTTCGTCAGCATATTTTTTCGGATTCCTGATGAAGATATTATGGGAAACATAAACCGAACGAATCGGCTGGTATCCAAGCTCATTTTTCACTTCCTTTGATGCAGCCTTGAAAATGTCCCACCCGGTTTCAGTCATCACCAGCTTCTCATCCATGGAGGTGGTGCCCTCGGCAATCCTTGCCTTCATCCATTTTACTGCCCGGGCAATTCCCTTTTCCCGGGCCTGCTCTTCCATGATGGCCATTGCAAGAAAATTGTAGTCCTCGCTTATCATTTTTGAAGAGAATTCTCCGAACATGAAGGTGCCTTTCCTTTCGGATATCTTATTGAGCAGCCTGCGGCTTGCCACCCCGCTGTGGAAGGAAGAGTCAACCAGCCAGACATCCCGGCCGAATTCCTCCAGGTCCCGGGCAGTGAGGCCTGCAGTAAGCTTGTATTCATAAGCAACAATGGGGCCATCCCCTTCTTTTTTTCTTAGCTTATCCAGGATTTCAGCCTTGTCGGTTGTTTCATTGAGCATTACCGGCTCCAGAGCACCGAAGAAGAGAGGGTAGAGAACAGGGTGGGTGTGGGAATCGCGATGGGAGCAGGTAAGCACATACTCCGGTTTTTCCGGGCCCCTGAATTCCGAGGTCAGCACTTCCTTGCCTTTGATACTTAGGCAGGCTTTCCTGTTATTCAGGGTGTCCCTTACTATCAGCCTTTTCATTTTGATATCATTTATACTGTGTCTAAAAGTGTTTATAAAAGCTCTTAATATGTTGAAATCAGCAGGGGCCCCCGTTTTCTACGGTAGCGTTCATTAATCTGTGGAAAAGGAACCCCATTTCAATATATGAGCAGGCATTGCCTGTAACCGAGTGCCTTTTTGCATAGGAGATAAAGGAAGAGTTTCGTTTCTGTATTGCCCAGTCCGGCTCATACCCTGACCTTGCGAGCCTCCGGTGGGCGTATTCAATAATCTTGTTCTCATTCAGATTCCCGCAGTCTGCAGCATAAACAGCCTTTCCGCCCATGTCACTTACCAGGGAGCAGTTGCATGCCGGAGGAAGGAACTCCGAGGGCGCATAGAATTTTTCGGGTGGCGCCACAGCAACAGAAACATCCGGCCGGGAGCCGGAAAGCAGGTCCTGCCCGAAGCTGATTACGGAAGAGCCGACAAAAATCACAATGCCCAGGGCGAGCACGGCAACGATTCCCAGGAATTCCTTATGGGGCATGGGCATGTTTTCCCTTATTTCAGCTTTACCTTTACCCGGACAACTGATGGGTCTTCAGTTCTCTTAACAGAAATCTCTGCCTTCCGGTCCATCACCGGAATCTCAGCCGGGCTGTTGTTCAATGGAACGGAAAGGGTTTCCCTGGTGGTCTTTCTACCGTATATTTCCCTCTCTGTTATGAAAAGCACCCTGGAATCCCGGATGCCGTAGATGCTCAGCCTCTCCTCTCCGGTCTTGGAGCATTCCCCGTATTCAGAACCGAATATCTCTGCTTTCAGGATTCTTTCCCCTTCTCTTGCAGTGAACCTGCACCCAAGCCCTGAATTGCACCTGGCAGTGAGCTTGGGCCCGGTTACATTGTAGGGGCAGAAGGTGTAAACATTTCCTTTCCTGGGGGCGCCTGAGCAGGAAAGCATAAGCCCGGAGGCAAGCACTGCTGCCGCAACGCGCCCCGGCTTTTTGTCCCCTCTTTCTGCTTTCTTTTGTAAAAAGCGCATATTACCTGGATTACTAGTGTAAGGAAATGTATAAAAATGCAATTATAGAAAATATATTCAAATGGTGACAATTATGAAAAGCATAGTTACAGGCAAACGGCTTTTTGGAAAAACAGCAGAAGGAACCGATTCCCTGGGGAACAAGAGGTTTACAGTAAGGGCAAGGAAAGGCTTCATCACAGGAGGAAGATATGACATTCTGGTGGAATACCATAAAAGGCAGCCATTCAAGGAATCCGGAAACTTCATCTCTGTTCTTGATTCACTGAAAGCCAGCGGCAACCCGGAGGGGGTTGAGCTGCTCAGGGAAGTTGCGGAAAGCATTTCCGACCCGGGCAGAAGACTGACGACGTTTTTCACAGAAAATCAGCTTGCCTGCATGGCGGTGCTCACCCCCGGGGCCGAATCGCTTGGCAGGATTGCCGAAAAGGGGGGCATCTCCGAGCTGGATGCTGCAATGGCCCTTGCAAACCTCCGGAAAAGCAACCTGGTCTACCGCTCTGAGCCTGAAGAGGGCTCGCCAAGATTCTATGGGCTGAAGCACACCGGGAAAAGGATGGTTCATCTTCTTTCAGAGGAAAAGAAATTCCAGGATATTCTGGATAAAGCAAATGAAAATGCAGCCTGGGGAATAGGATGATTTTAAGGTCGTGGAGAGGGCTGCTTTCAAGAAATGCTGTTGCAATCACCACAGCCAGTGACCAAAAGGTTCACATACGTGCAAGAAGGCTACCTTTCTGCAGGGCCAGGTATTCGGTCATGGCAGAAGGAACTGCCGGGGACGATTTCAGGTCTGGGGGGAGCTTTAGTGATGTGATGCAGCACATGAAAGAAGAGGCCCTTTCAAAAGACGCCAGGCAGCTGCTAAGGGATGCGTCAGAAGCAGTTGCCGACCCGGAGCGCTCCCTTGCCAGGAAATTCAGCGACAACGAGCTGCTCTGCATGGCGGTGCTCGGTAATGAAACCATGGGCCTTGGGGAGATTTCAGAAAAGACCGGGCTTACTGCCGTGGAGGCACACGCCGCCCTGCTTCTCCTCAGTGTGAAGGGCCTTGCCTGCAAAGGAGAGAATTCAACGGACTTTCCCAGGCAGTACTTCCTGAACCTTGACGGAAGGCAGATTGCAGAATCCGCACTGGAAGAGCCCTGTGTAAAAGAGCTCATGGAAAACATCGATTCCCGGAAAGCGCCTGAGCAGATTGACAAGTTCTTCAGCGATCATGAACTTCTTTGCCTTGCCGCACTGCACCTGGGCAATGACACCACCGGCCAGGTCAGAAAGGCCACCGGGCTGGACGGTGAGGGTGTTGCTGCATTGCTGAGAACCTTTGAAAGAGGGGACATCATTGAACGGGCCAGGGAAACCGGCCAGGACTACTTTGTGATTGGGGAAAGGGGAGATTACTGCCTGGACCTCCTGGTAAACAATGAAAGGTTCAAAAAAGCGGTTCAGAGTGTGCTAGGCAGGTGAGGGTACCAGAATCTCCCCGTCTTTTCCTGACAGGAATTCTGCCTTTCCTTTTGAATATAAAAACAGGGTATAAGCCCCTATTGCCGCGTCGCTTTCATGGACGTTTGAGGCCTTGCAGCCAAGGAACTCATTTGCTTTGACTACATGCTTTCTTTCAATGCCAAGAAGGTCAAAGGATGCGCCGGGGAATATCTCCACCACCCTGTACCCCCTGCCTTCCAGCATTTCCTTTAGCTTCATTCCCCTCCGGGTGAGCCTTCTCATTCCACCTATTGTGATGGGAAAGAACCGGATGCCCAGCTTCCTGAGCTCCAGGTCGCACTCCCGGAAGTGCCTGCCGTTCCTTTCGCTGATGTCCTTTCTTCCATACGGCAGGGAAAGGGGGGCATCTATGCCGACCAGCTCCGGCCGGTATTTTTCCGCAGCCTCCAGAATTTCCCGGTCAGAGTGCACCGAGAAGGTGGTGGTGCCTTTTTCCAGCACCGCCATGCCGGTTGTGTTCTTCTCATCGGCGGCAAGGTCAATTGAGAGGAATCCCATGGTTCTGTTTTTTCCAGGAATCCTTTTATTCTGAATCATGGAATTGGATTTCATGGCAGACATTCCTGAAACCGAGGAAGGGTGGAAAAAGAAGCTTAGCAGCAAGCAGTATGAGATTTTAAGGCTCAAGGCAACCGAGCGGCCGTTCACCGGAGAGCTTCTGCACAACAAGGAGAAAGGAGTCTATGCATGCGCCGGGTGCGGCCAGGAGCTCTTCTCCTCTGAAGCCAAGTTTGATTCAGGGACCGGCTGGCCCAGCTTCTGCAAGCCCATAAAAGAGGAAAATATAGACAAGAAGCCCGATTATGCCCCCGGGGCAGAAAGAACCGAGGTGCTCTGCAGCCGGTGCAGGGGCCACCTGGGCCATGTTTTTGACGACGGCCCGGGGCCTGCCGGGAAAAGGTACTGCATCAATTCAGCTGCCCTGGAATTCAGGAAAAAAGAGAAAGAGGATTAGCTTTCAGGCCCGGGGACACAGTAGTGGTCCACGCACCTGTAGCCTTCCTTGCAGGCTGAATCCATTGTGCACTCCACGCATACCCTGTAGTTTACTTCTGTCTGGTTTACGCTGTGGCCGGTCAGGATGCACTTCCTCTGGCCCTTCTCGCAGTTGTCACAGGGGATGTCGCAGTACAAAGTGCTGATGGTGCACTCCGGAAATTCGGCATAAAGCTCTGCTTCGGTGTAGCATTCTCCGTGGAAGCAATGCTGCCCTTCTTCGCAGTCAGATGCGAATTTGCAGTCCTGCACCACGCAGTAGCCGTATTCGCAGTCCTCATTGTCTGAAAATGAGCATTCAAAGTCAGACTCGCATTCGTCTCCCCACTCCACTCCCTCATCAGGGGTTTCATCTGCCGGGGGGGCCTCTGTCTCATTGTCAGGCGCTTCAGTCTCATTTTCCACAGGCCCAGTGCCTTCGTCTTCCTCGCCATACTCAATTGAAACGTTTTCTGAAATATTTTCCGTTTCCTCAACAGTCACACAGCCCAGCATCAGAAAAATGCTGAGGGCCAGCAGTCCGAATGAGGTATATGCCAGATTCATGTTTTTCACCGGTGGTTAATGAAAAACAAGTGATATATATAACTTACTTTTTTCTCAGCGTAACCCTGGGCACCCCGTCCTTTGCAGTAACGCTTAGCCCGAGCTTCCTGACCTGCTTCATTGCCATTCCAAGCCCTGATTTGGGTCTGGCGCAAGCATTCATGAGCATGTCCAGGGAGCGCCCCCATATTTTCGGGGTCTTTGAATCAGACCTGATGGTTATGCTGTCTGAAGCAGCAAGATTCCTCATCAGCGGGCAGTTTTTTTCTGCAGGGGACGATAGGCTCAGGAGAAGCTGGTCCGGCGTGAATGCGCTGAGCGCCACAAAGCCCTCATCCTGGTTTTCCGGGTTTCCGTGGTGGTCTGCCCCGGTGACAACGGACAGGGGAATATTCTTCTCAAGTGCAATCATCATCACCGGAAGGATGTTTTCCCTGGCCTTGTCCCCATGGTTGGCAGGAAAATGGACATCGGAAAGCACTGCATCCACCTCAATGGAATTAAGCACCATGAGTGCATCATCCAGGGTGGTGGCCAGCATCGCCCGGTGGCCTTTCAGGGCCTCCATCGCATTGTCACCGAATTGCCCGTTGTCCTCTATCACCAGCACTGTAAGCCTGCTTTTTCCCTCAACCATCAATCCTTCTGAGTCTGACATAATTCCATTTTGGGGAGTTGTTATTTTAATTGTTTAGTTGTCTGGAAAAGTATGGCGGGCATTTCAAAAAAAAGAAAAAAAGGGACCGGTCGCCTGCCTTAGTCCTCCCCAGTCTCATTGCCTTCTGAATTCCCTTTTCCGTGGGCCTTGCCCTGCTCTGTGGCTTCGGTTGCATTTACCGTTTCAGGAACCTTGCCCTGGGAGTTGCCGGGCCCGGTCTGGTTCTGTGCCTGCACAAACGGAGGAGGGCCGCCCCGGGTGATGTTTCCAAGGGTCTGGTTCAGCCTTTCCTGAACTTTTTCCTCCATCCTCTCCTCATGCCTTTCCTGGTTGGAGATGGAGTTGTTCAGCGCCCTGGCTATACCCTCCTTGGCGGGCTCGGGAACCTTCTCATAAACCCGCTGAAGCACCACTATGCTGTTGCGCAGCTGGCCTTCCACTTCCTGCACGTCCTCTTCATCCGCAGAGCCTTCGTCCAGGGCCTCTTCAAGGTTCTCCCGGGCAGCTTCGGTCTCCTCAGCCTGGTCTTCCATAAGCTCCTGGACGGTTTCAAGGGTTTCATTGGCAGCGCCAGGGTCTCCCTGTGCAGCAAGCTTCTGGGCCTTCTTGGTCATAAGGTGGGCCTCAACCGCACGGAGCTTTCCGTATCTGGCATGCTTTTTTGCCTTCTCTGCCTTGTCCAGTGTGAAGAACTTGTCCACATTCTCAAAGAACCTCTGGAACCCGTACAGGAATTCCCCGGGAAGGGTTACTTCTTCCTCAGTCACATTGGTATCCGCAAGTGTTGCATTGGAGTCATTGGCCTCACTGACATTTCCTGTTGCATTGTCCTCGGCCATTGCAGGCACCGCAAGCAGCGCCAGAACAGCGAAAACCACAAACAAATTTTTCATATTTATCAACCCCGGCCAGATGGCCGGATTTATAAAGCATGAACGGAATATATTTATTCCCAGGAACAGGTGTGAACAACCATGAACAAGCCTTTGATTTTGCTCCTGGCGCTGGTTTCAGTTGCAGGCGCATCAACCATGTACAATGTTGATGTGGACAGGGCAGGCCATGCCTCAGTAACCGTGTCCCTCCAGGATGAGGGGCATGCCGAGGTTGCACTGCCGCCGGATGCAGGAAGCTTCATGGTTGTGGGCGGCTCCTATTCCATATCCAATGATACTGCCTTTGTAAATGCAGGAAAAACAGGCCTTGCATCCTTCTCATTTTCCAGCAATTCCCTGACCAGCAAAAGCGGGTCGCTGTGGACGCTTGCCTTCTCCCCGCCCGAAGGCTCTGAAGCCACAGTCTTCATGCCGCCGTACAGCACAATCGAAAGCGTTTCACCCAATCCTGAGCAGATTTCTTCCGAAGGCTCAAGGGCCCGGATAACCGTGGGCAGCGCCACTGTGGCTGTTGTGGAGTACAGGCTTGAAAGCCTCCCGCCGCCGCCGGAGCAGAATGCCAGCACCGGGCTTCTTGCCCTTGCCGGGGCAATAATAATTGCGTCCATCATTCTGGGATTGTCACTCAAAAGGCAGGAAAAGCAGGAGAAGAAGAAAAGCCTTGCCCTGACTGAGGGAAAGAGGGAGATGATGGGCACATTCAACGATAACGGCAAGGGCATTGTGAACTATCTGCTGAAGAGCGGCGGCAAGGCCAGGCGCAACACCCTGGAAAGGAAAACAGGAATCAGCAAATCATCCCTTTCCATGGCGCTAAACCGGCTTGAGAAAAGGAGAATAATAGAGATAGACCGGGGTTCAACCACCCACTATGTGAAGCTTTCTGATTATTTCCTTGGGCTATAGCATTCAGCCCGAACCGGGCACCGGCGCATCGCTTTCATACTGATAGTCTTCGAAGTCATACCCTTCGTAATCCCCTTCAGGGATGTCAGAAACAGCACAGCAGCAGCCGAAAGTCAGAAGCCCCAGGGCCAATAACAGCAGCAGTAAAGCGTTCATAAAGCAGGTTTAATTTGAAAAATTAAAAAAGGGAAAGGTAAGGGTCAGAAGTTTGACCCGAGCATTCCTGCACCCATGCCCCCCACTACTCCAAGGGCGAACATTAAGCCGAACACTATTGCATAGAGTATCAGCAGCAGTATCACCCATGCCACAAGTGCAATGATTGCCTTGGTGCTTTCCATGCCGTTGACGGCCATCAGGCCTTTGTAGTACACAAACAGCTGGTAGATAGCCACCAGAAGCCCGACCGGAATAAGCAGGCATCCCACGCACGGAATAACTGAAAGCAGGGTAATGACCGCATAAAGCGGGGACAGTGCCAGCATCGGAAGGCTCATCATGTAAAGGGTTTTCTCAGGGGTGCCTTTCCCTCCCAGTGCAGCCGCAATGAAATGCAGTATCAGCCCGACAACAAAGAAGCCGATGAATGAGGCAACTGCTGTCGCCGCTATCAGCACGAAATTGAATGCTCCGCCGATTGCGGCTCCTCCAAGGTCGCCGCCCATTGCCCCCAGCACCCCGCTGAGCATGGTGCCGACAAGGGCCACTACTGCAGAGGCCACGGAAGTAACAATAATCGCAATGGCGACATTTATTGCGGTGGGCCCCCAGCCCGCTTTCTGGCATTCCCTTCTAAGATAATTGGCAAGCTCTTTTGGCTTGTATATATTTATCAAACTGCCGAAATCTGTCATTATATCAACCTTTTTACCAGGACTAGTTAGATAACCAATATAAATGTGATGGCAGGAATCCGCAATTTTACTAAATGTATCAGCAGAATAATGTGCATGGACATAAAGGCCATCCTGTTCGACCTGGACAACACCCTGATTGACTTTCTAACATTCAAAAAGGAAACCGCCAGGGCCGCGGCTGCGGCCATGGTGAAAAGAGGGCTTCCGGCCACTGAAATGGAGGCCTACGGCAAGATATTTTCTGTGTATGATGAGAAGGGCATTGAATACCAGAAGACCTTCTATGATGTCATCAGCCCATTCAACCTGGAGATAAACCTTGCGGAAAGAATCCAGCAGGCCGCAATCCTTGCCTACCTGAAAAAGAAGTTTGAGGTCCTGAGGCCCTATCCCATGGTCAAGCCGGTGCTTGCCAAGCTCAGGAAAAACCACAGGCTGGGCATAGTGACTGATGCCCCAAGGAACAAGGCCTGGCAGAGGCTGGTGCTTACCGGGCTGGAGGAGGAATTTGACTTCATCATCACCCACCATGACACCCTGGAGGAGAAGCCCCACCCCTCTCCCTTCAACCTTGCACTGAAAAAGCTCAACCTGCTTGCCCCGGCATGCCTTTACGTGGGCGACAATCCTGAAAAGGATTTGAAGGGTGCGGCCAGGATTGGGATGAACACCTGCTGGGCAAGGTACGGCTCGCTAAGAAAGAAATCCGACTATGGCTCTGATTTTGTGATTGACAGCTTTGAGCAGCTTCTTGAAATCGTAAAACAATGAATTCATTTTTATTTTGTAACAAAGAAATCGTTGCATGTCTTCCATTACATGTTATGGTGGAGTAGGCGAAATCGGGGGAAACAAGGTGCTGGTGGAGGACAGCGGCACCAGGATTTTCCTTGACTTCGGCCAGTCCTTCACCCATCTGGACGATTATTTTGTGGAATACCTGCAGCCCAGGCTCAGGTTTGGCCTCAGGGACTACTTTGCCCTGGATTTGATGCCAAAATTAAAGGGCCTTTACAATTCCTGGGCAGTGGACAAGACAGACATTGACCACTGCGGCCCCCAATACCATGCAGTATTCCTGTCCCATCCCCATTACGACCATATTGCCCATATCAGGTACCTGGACCAGAGGATTCCCATTTACATGGGGGAAACTGCCCGTACAATCCTGCGCTCGGTAAATGATACCGGAAGGGCCCAGTGGTTTTATGAAAAGGACGGGGTGGCCCGGGACGGCTCGGTGATTCCGGCAAATGATGTGCGCATATTCCGGACCGGGGAGAGTATTGACACAGGCAGCATTGAGGTGCTTCCGGTACATGTGGACCATTCTGTTCCCGGGGCATACGGCTTTGTGGTGAACACCGGCAGCGGAGCCGTTGCCTACACCGGGGACATAAGAAGGCACGGCAACCGCCCGGAGATGACCAGGGATTTCATAGACAGGGCAAAGCAGGCCGGCCCCAAAGTGCTGGTGGTGGAAGGGACCAGGGTGGCTCCGGAGGAAAAGAGAAAGGACTTTTCAGAGGCAGAGGTGCATGAGAAAGGCAAGGAAATTGTGGAAAGCAACGGCTTTGTGATGGCCATGAGATACCCCAAGGACCTGGACAGGTTCAGGACCTTCTACCAGATTGCAAAAGAGACCGGAAGAAAGCTGGTGATAAGCCTGAAAACTGCGCATATGCTGCAGGCCCTCAGGGAGGACAAGGCCCTTGCGCTACCCCAGCCCTTTGAGGACAGTTCCCTGGAAGTCTACAAAAGGGAGATGAAGGTCTACAAAGTCTGGGAGGTCCCGATGCTGGACAAGTGCGTGGACTATAAATGGGTGAAGCAGAACCAGGACAGCATCATATGGGAGCAGGATTTTTACACCCTTACTGAACTGATTGATGTAAAGCCGGGGAAGGGGGCATGCATCCATTCCATGAGCGAGCCCTTTGAGGAGGACCCCATGTCCCAGCTTCAGGATGAAATCCTGCAGAACTGGCTGGGCCGGTTTGGCATAGGGCACCACCAGCTCCATGCATCAGGGCATGCATCCATGGATGAGATTTTTGAAATCGTGGAAGAGATTGGCGCCGATAAAGTGGTGCCGGTGCACACCCAGCACCCGGAGCTGTTCACTATGGAGAATGCGGTGAAAACAGAGGCTGGCAAACCAATCGAAGTTTAAAGGATTTACAAAATAATTCCATTCATGGAACTGCTGCTGGATGCCAGCCCATACTGCTCAAAGACCGATTTCGCCACATTCCTGCTTGTTGCGGTCCTGGCAATACTGATTGTGGCTTTCATAGCGGTGAACAGCCTGCTGTCTGCATTGCTTCCCCCGCCCCTGGCCCTGAACGGCATTGTCCCGTTTTGCTCAGGAGTGCTGGGGGTTGCCTTGTTGTTCATTGTATTTGCAGTTGTGTACAAGTTCCTGTGCATGGTTGTTGATGTTCCTTTGAAGGTTTATGACAAGGGAATTGCAATCCAGGCCCAGCAGACAACCTCCAAGTCAACATTTGTACCGTTCAAAGAAATCCACAAGCTGGAGCTGGAGTATTCAGACAAATTTGGAAGGCCCAAAAGAAGATGCCTGATAACCACCATGGAGGACAGGAAACTGCAGAGCGTGGAGAACTTTTCAGGCATGGAGCAGGCAGGGGAGTTTGCTGAAAAGCTTGCCCCGATAATGGAGGAAAACAATATTCTGCTTGTGGATAAAAAGGGGGAAAAAGACCTCCTGTGCTACAGCTTCTGGCAGCCCAAAAAGGATGAAGGCCTATTTTAGGCCGAATATCTTCACAACCCCTGTTTCTCCGGTGTAAAGCTTCTGGAAGCCCTCCAGCCGGTCAAGGAACAAAGCCTTGTAGAGCGCCGAGTCATAGAATTCTGTTGTCCGGTCGCTGTAACCGCTTACCGCACTCCCGTTTTCCAGCCATAGCTTTTCCTTTGTATAGAAAAGGGTTACCTGGGTGGCATCCCCGAAATGGTAGCTTCCGGGAAGCTCCAGGGGCAGGAGCATGGCTGCCTTGCTCAGCTCCTTGCTGTCAAGGCGGTAGGGGGCAAATGCGGTGGTGCCGTCGGAAAGGGTGGTATTTGCTATGCAGTACACCGGCTCCCATGCAAAGAATGCATTGCAGTAGGCCTCGGCGGCCTGGTCCTGGACGTCCAGGCACTGGCCGGGGTAGTACTGGATATAGAAGTATTCGCCGGTCTCGGGCTCCTTCTGCAGAAGCCGGTAGGCCACCATGCCTGAACTGTTATTTGCAGTGCAGGGGTTGGAGGTGACGAATATCGTCTCCCACATATGGTCCTGCTCGCACTGTGACGTGCCCAGTGCTGTTTCAGGATTTGTTTCATTGCTGTACGCGCAGGATATGTAGTTCAGTGCGCCGTACTTGCCCCCCAGATAGCGCCCGGGGGAGGAAACCAGGCCGGTGTCCACCATGAGCAGCCCTGCATCTTTTCCTTCCATGTAGGAAGCCAGTTCTGATTCATTGGCATCCACCAGCAGACTGGCAACATAGGAAACGTCTTCGTCTTCATATGAAGAGACAACGGATTCCATGCCCGCGCATTCCAGCGGGAGGCCGTAGTCCCACCATGAAAGCACCCTTTCACCCGGGTGGTTTTCGGCCAGCCACCGGATGCTTTCCCCGAATTGCACGTCCTCAACAAGATAAGTGGAGACAGTTGTTTCCCTGCACTCAGGATTTGCTGCACTGCCCAGGCCTGCAAAATACCTGCAGAGCATTTCCCTGCCCTGCTCCTCTTGGTCACTGTATCCGCAGAGGGACGCGTTTCCGGTGTACAGCGCAACCGCCCTCCTGCATTTTTCCCTGCTCAGATAAGAGGTCTGCACCTTTTCGCATGCCTTGTAGTCGGCATTGCTTAACGCATAATCATAATAGCACACCGACTTGTCCGGGCCGGCCAGCTTTTCGCAGATGGAGCTGTCGTTCAGGTATGCCGCCGCCTGGGTCAGGCAGCGGGCCTTTCCCTGGGGCTGGCCAGAAAGGGCCAGGCAGTCGCTTATTGTCAGGTTTGTCTTTCCGTAAACCTGGTATGCGTCCCCGGGTATGCTGCCGGTGGATGCGACCGCCATGCTCAGGGGCCATGATGCACTGGCGCCCCGGTCATAGATGAACGTCCTTTCATCAGGGTCTGGGGCATCTTCCGTTTCACTGGGTTCTTCCCGGGGCGCTGTGCATCCCGATGCCATTAGTCCGGCGAATAGGAATATCAAAACAAGCCTCTTCATGCTGAGTAGTCTGGATTAAACAATTTAAAGATTTCCCGGATTTCTGGGAAATGCATACGCTTATAAATGCAGTAAGGCATAATTACATTGACTGGGTTGTATGCCCAGTCAAAAATAGGTGAATAAAAAAATGAATGAAGGAAGCGACAGGCCCATGTGGGATGCTGTCTGCGCTAAATGTGGCAGCGAATGCAAAGTGCCATTCGAGCCCCAGGAAGGCAGACCGGTATACTGCAGGGACTGTTACAGACCAAAAAGGAGATTCTAAAGTTACTGATTATCTGGTTACTTAAGATTCTAATTTAATTATTGATTTTGTTTTTTATTTTTATTCCAGTGCAAGGAAGGCCCACCAGGGCTTTGTTTCCTGAACCTGCTCTTCTTTTTCAGCATCAACAACCGTTTCTATCTCCATTTCAACTTCTATCAGACCCAGGAGCCTGGCTTTTTTCCGCTTTACAATCCGGTAGGCCTTTTTTCCTTCCCAGGTCTCGTTCTTCATGCTCTTGAATGTCTCTCCCTTTCCTATGAACCTGTCCGGGCTGAACCCGGGCGCAACAGTGTAAAGGGAAAAGTGGGTGACACCTGCGGAAACGGTATTGGCTGCTGTGTCAACCGTGGAGGGGAGCATCTTCCAGCCGCCTTTCTCCAGCCTGAATATGCCCAGGCTGCTCTCAGGCTTTTCCAGGCTGCTTTCATCATAGCTGAATGTTATTGTGACCGGGCTGCCGAATGCCCCCCTGGCACTGATGTCATAGACATCTGTTGCCGGGCTGATTCCGGTGAACTGCTTCACTTTGGTTACCTGCACGCCCACAGGGCCTTCCACTGCATCCCGGGGAAAGTCAAGAACCACCGGCCCCACATCAATGAGTGCGCCCTCCGGCCCCACATCCCTGATTATGTCAATAACCTTTGCGAGCCCTGCCTCTGCAATGTCATGCTGGAGCCCCTGGTCAAAGCCATAGCCGGGCTTCCGGCCCATCTCCAGGTCCCCCAGCTCCACTTCGGTTATCCCATAGCAGTATGTCAGTGTGTCATATCCCTCCAGCACCACGGTGTTGTCCTCATCCAGCTCCTTTTCCAGGTCATCGTCCACATTGCCGGTGTGGGTTACGAGTACGCAGTCTTCGGTGGAGTTTACCACTGTGTAGAACTGGGCGTTGGACACAGTGATGGAGGTGTTGGGGTGGAAGTCTGCAGGAAGCGTTATTGTCCTGCTTTCATGGCTGAAGGGGCTGTAGGGGATTGCCGCCACTTCCGGGACCCTGCTTTCATTGGAAAACATGTTGTAGACAAGCTTCGTGGTGTTGTTCCGGGCAGAAACGGCATCAATCTTCAGGACATAGTCCCCTTCCTCCTCTCCCCCTCCCATGGAAACCACCTCCTGGCTCCAGCTCAGCCTGAGCCCGGTGCCTGCAGGAATGGCCTCTGTTCCCATATTGCATATGGTGCTGTTTATGTCAAAGCCCAGCCTTATGCCGCCGGAGATATTTGTCATGGTATAGGGGGTTTCATATTCCATGTAAAGGGCTATGTCGGGATAGTCGCACTCGTCGCCGGTGCCGTCCCCGTCGGTGTCTGTCTGGCAGGGGTTTGCGGTCTCAGGGCAGTTGTCTGCCCCGTCGTACCAGCCGTCATCGTCTGAGTCAACCCAGTGGGCAACAAAGCATTCGCCGTCCTGGTAGGAGAGGCTGTCCGTGGGCCCCCAGGTCTCTGAATCCCTGAGCAGGTAGTGCCTGGGCCAGAATGAATGGGACTGGACACCGTCATGGGGATCCTTGTAGTGGAATTCGTTCCCGGGCATGAGCCAGCCGCTGCACTGGCCCTCATAATCAGGCTCTGACTCAGGCACTATTGTGTAAATGTTGAAGTTTATTGCGGCAGCAGGGCGGGCGTAATGCCCAAGGGTTACAAGGCTGTTGTCCTCAAGGCTGCTGTCGCTTGCATAGGTGTTCATGTAGGGATATGTCCAGTTGCCCTCCCCCCAGTTGGTCTGGAGGATGAGGTTCTTTCTTCCGTTCCAGCTGTCATATCCTACGATTACTCCGTAATGGGTGGAAAACAGGTAGCCGTCCGGCTCCTTTGCCCCGTCCGGCCGGTACAGGTATACCATGGGCCTGCCGCTGTCTATCTCGTTTTTTACCATGTCCCACAATTGCCCGGTGTCGCTGTCCTCCCTGATTTTGTGCCTGGTGACATCCCAGCCCACACCGGAATGGTCTTCAAGGTAGTCCTCCAGCCCTGTTTTGAAAGCGTCGGGGAGGGTTGCGGTGTTTGCGCCGGTGCAGTTGGGCAGTATGCCCACGTACTGGAGCTGGGCAAGCTCCACTATGGTGTCTTCAGGGATGCCCAGGCTGTTCTGGCTGCCTGCCATCATACTGGTGAATCCCCTTCTTTCCCACCATGCTGCTATGGATGCGGCTGCAACAGGGCCGCAGCCTGTCTTGATGTCATGGCCTGAGCATATCCAGGGGCTGGAAATGTTCTGCTGGTGGTAGACCGGCACCCCTGAGAGCAGGGCCCTGTCGCCAGAATAATAGGTCTCAGTGCCTGCTGTTCCCGAGTCTTCGGGCGTCTCTGGAAGGCCGCCCACGGCGTCAACGTCTTTGCCTCCGGCATCCTGGCCCGGGCCGTCATCAAATGAATCAGGGCCGTCTTCGGACTGGGCCTCTTCTATTCCTGGAGTGAGGCCGCCGTTGTCCTGCTTTGCAGAAGAAACAGCGGCAAAAAGCAAAAACACACAGAAAACAGCAGTCAGGTATTGCATAGTATCAGCCTGTAATTGGAATCCTGCTATTTTAACCTGTGGGTTGGGCACAAGGAAAAAGATTCTTAAACCAAGGGCAGGATAACATGGCATGGGCTCAGGCTGGAACATCAAATGGATTTTTCTTCTGATAGTGGCAGGGCTGGCCTATCACCTGACCCTGGAAGCGCTGGACCTGGAGTTTCCGAATTTTGAGGACAAGCTTGTGAAATGGGCGGTTTTTGCCATTGTGGTTTTGCCACTCACCAGGCTTATCGCCAACAGGCTGGAGGAAAAGGAGGAGCCGATAAAGGAAAAGAAAAGGATTGCCGCCTGAATCAGGCAGGCTCCAGCCACCCGGTGTGCCTGTCCGCAGGCATCCGGATGATTTTTCCCTGCAGGTTTCCATCAACCGCCTCATGGTATTTCAGGAATGCGGCGGAAGGCCCTGAAAGGCTGTCGAATCCCGGGATTTCCAGCTTGCCGCCAGGCGCCGGCATAATGAGATGGATAATGGCAAGTTTAATCATTTGGAAGGTCAGATGGCCCGGGCAGGCAGAATTGCTGCGGGCCCGCGGCTGGCCTTGACGCCGGTATTATCCGGGGTTATAAAATCAGTTAACCACATTCCTTATGGTATCCTGTGGCCCATCTGCAGAACTCACAGCCCTCTGCCGGGGCAGGCATGGGCCCATTAAGCGTTTCCAGGGCCTTTTCAAACAGCTTTTCGGCATCCAGGGGATTGACATCAACCGTAACCAAATCAGCCTGGAAGCTTATGCTCCCGCCATCGTTTATCCCTGTCGGGTGGTAGAAGAGGAGGTAGGCATAATCTTCCGTTTCATAGTTGTTTTTCCTGAGTAGATAAGTATAGGTGTTAAGCTGGTCCTGATACCATTTGGCAGTGTCGTCCTTCAGGGGAAAGCCCCTTGTCTTGTAGTCCAGCACTATCAGCTTATCGCCCTTCTGCAGGACATCATCGACCGCCCCGCGCAGGATATTGCCGTCCCTGTCTGCCCAGCTTATGCCCCTGAAGTTGTTTCTCCAGACATCCAGAAGGCTCCTGTCCCCAAAAAGGCTCACTTCTTTTCCCACAGTGCAAAGCTCCGGCGGTAGCTGGCCTTTCTTCCTGTAAGAGTCAAAATTCTTCTTGAAGAGCCTGTCCATCCCGGAAGGCAAAGATGGAAAGATTGTTCTGGGCCTCTTTATATTTTTCACATAATCCAGCCAGAAGCACCTGGGGCATTCCGTGAAAAGTCCCAGGGTCGAGGGGGAAAGTCTGAAGGGCAT
>WJIU01000036.1 GCA_014730115.1 Microcaldota archaeon | reverse complement strand
GAAGAAAGGGCTGGAAGGGTATCCGCTTGGGGCAACCAAGCTTTACGTGGCGGGCATAATCCTGTCTTTCTTCGCAGTAGGTGTGCTTGTTCTCCTTTACATGGTGTACAAGACCCAGGAGCTCCTTAATGCCCTGGAATAGCCCTTTTATTTCTCTTTCTCCTTATTTTCTTTATGCCCCCGTAGTCTAGCCTGGATAGGACACAACCCTCCGGTCCCCGCTTTTGGAAAAAGCGGGACCAAAACTGCATGTTGTTTTTTGAAAAGTTTTGGTTTTAGGAAGGCGCCAAATAGCAATAAGGGTTTGGACCGCCTTTTCCTAAAAGGCGGAAAGGTTGGTGCACGGGTTCGAATCCCGTCGGGGGCGTCGAACTCTGGTGGCATCACTGCCTCCATTATCCGTCCTCATCCAGGTTGTCGAAAACCCTGTCAAGCAGCTTTCTTTTTCTCAGAATATGATACATGCTTCCATCAGACCTGAAAAGCCCGGTTCTGCTTTCAATATCATTTTCAGCGGCATGCTTCTTTGCATATTCCACCAGCTTGTCATCAGAAAATCCTTTCCAGGACCTGTTCCCTGCGGCAAAATCAATTTTGGGGATGAGATTTCTCCTTCGCAGTGCTCTGTACAGGCTGTCCCCAGCTTTCCGCAGCATGCTTATCTTCAGTATGCCATTATCATCCGCAAAGTTCTGGGCATAGTCTACTAGCTCTTCGTCAGAGTACAGCTTCCAGGCCTTTTTGTCTTTTGTAAACTTCACATTGTCGAGCAGCTTTCTTTCCCATAATGCCTTGATAAGCCCGCAATCAGCCATGCGCAGCCCGTACCTGCTTTCTATCCCGTTTTCGTCAACGAATTTCTGGGCATATGCAACAAGTTGATTGTCAGGATAGTTTCTCCAGGCCCTTTCGTCGGCCTTGAGCTTCACCCCGCCAAGCAGCTTTCTTCTCCATAATGCAAAATAAGGGCCGCTGGCTTTCTCTGCCAGCTCCGTTCTGCTCCTGATACCGTTCCGGTCAACATAACCCTGAACATACGCAATAAGCTCATCATCAGGATACCTGGCCCACAATCTTTCATCAGCTTCAAGCTTCACCCGGCCCGCAAGCTTTCTTTTACCCAGAGTCTGGTACAGGCCATTGTCAGCCTTTGCCAGTGCAGAGCGGCTTTTTATCCCATTGCCGTCAATATACTTCTGCGCAAAGTCCACAAGCTCTTCATCGCTCATTTTTGCAAAAAACCCTCTGGGCCTTGGTTTCCTGATGCCTTCGGACAAAGGTTCCGGATTTGCCTTTTTCCTGGGTTCCTCAATTGCACTGGCGTGAATTTTTCTCATCCGCCTCCCCAAAAAGCCTATGTTTCGCCCCTCTCCAGAATCTCCAGTACTTCCCTTATGGGGTCAATCAGTTCAGTGCCGATGATGCTGGACATCCTTTCCAGCGAGCCCCTGGCCGCAGACACTTTTCCCCTGAGTTCCCTTCGCGGAATTCCCAGAACGTCCGCAACTGTCAGGATGCTTTCCTCTGCATCATAAAGGGCCTGGGGAACGGGAGTATGGCTGTCCGGCCCGGAAGGTTCAGTGATAAGCTCAAGGTCCTCCTCCGGGACCAGAACAGCCACCCCGTACATGCGGGTAGGGTGCCGTTCTGCGAAAAAGGACTTCTCAATTGAAAAATCACCATGCCCATGAGTGGCGCGCACAAGCATCCCTGCATAGGGGGGGCTTGGAGATATATGATAGTACCTGGCTTTCTGCGTTGTTTTGAGCAGGTTCCTGTCCTCGCCCGCCGGCACCTCAATGCATTCCGGGAAGCTCGGCCCCTCGACCACAGACTTTTTCCTGCTGAAGAGCATGTTCAGGTTCAGCCCATGGGGAGCAAAAGTAGTTTCATGTGGCAGGTACCATCCGCTTTTTGCAGGAAATCCGGACACCGGAACAAGGCGCTCTCCAGGGACGTCTACGACCAGCTCCCTTTTTGAGCGCGCAATCTCATCGGGGCTTATGTCTGGGATTGCAAGGCAGATGTCTTTTTCGCCCTTGTACGGTCCGGTAGGCACAACAACGGGAAGGTGATGCTCCGGTAGATAGACAATCTCGCTTTCAAGCTTTCTTCCTGGCTTGGAATAGGCGATGCATACGTTTGTCACAAGATAGTCCTCGGCAGAATCAAGCCGGGAGAGTTGGCCTGAATTGCAAAGATAGTCGGCAGTCCGGGGGTCCACCAGCTGCAGGCTGGTCCTGTAAGCATTGTTGAAGAGCCGGAGCCTGCCCGGAACTTCCAGGAGAGGAACCGTGCCCTTGTTGAAAAGGACGCCAAAGTGCTTCTTTTTTCCGTTGAGTTTGAAGGAGCCTGTTTTCATTTCAATATTGACAGAGGGTCGACCGGCATTTACCATAATTACACCACCTTTTATCATTCATTACTACTATATAAGAATTTGTTGTGGTTTTTCCGCAACAATATTAATACTAACGCGAGAAGAAAATGCCATGAAAGAGGAAAAGGTGCTGCAGGAAATTGGGCTGGAGGAAAGGGAGGCAAAGGCATACATGGCGCTGCTGGGCCTTGGCTCGGCCACTGCATCAAAGCTTTCTGAAAGAAGCTGCATAGACAGGACGACCACATACGACGTCCTCTCCCGGCTGATGGAAGGGGGCCTCGTAAGCTACGTGATAAAGAACAACGTGAAATATTTCAGGGCAGCTCCGCCCGAAAACATACTGGCAGACCTCAGGGACAAGGAAAAAAAGGTCAGGGAAATCCTGCCCCGCCTGACTGAACTCACGAAAATGGATAAAGAAGAAACAAAGGTGGAGGTCTACAAGGGAAAGGGAGGCATCAGAACGCTTTACAAGATGATTCTGAGGGACGGCAGGGACTATTTCTGGATGGGTGGCGGCTCGGAGGCATGCACGATGTTTCCGGCGGAAACGGAAACGTTCGTAAGAAAGGCTCATGCGAAGAACATGAAGGGCAGGCTGCTATTCAGGGAGGGCAAGGAATTTTTCACGGGAGAAAGCGAAAGGTACAGGCTCATCGCCAAGGATTTCATTTCATCGGTGACGACCACGGTCTGGGGAGACAGGACAGGGGTTTTCGTCTGGAGCGAGCCGTTTTTCGCGATTGTGATAGAAAACAGGGAGGTCGCGCAGAGCAACAGGAGCACCTTCGAGTTCCTTTGGAGGCTTGCGAAAGAGCCCCGCTCTTCGCACATCAGGAGGACTGTGCTAAAATAGTCAGGCCGGCCGGACCTCCTTGCCTTTCAGGTACTCGTAAGCGGAATAGGCGGCGTGCACTCCTTCGGATGCCCCTGTAATCGCCTGCTTGAATCCGGTGTTGGAAACATCGCCGGCCGCATAAGCGCCCTCCACATTGG
>WJIU01000035.1 GCA_014730115.1 Microcaldota archaeon | reverse complement strand
CTATCTGGCTTACCAGGCTGCCTTCAAGCAGGCCAAGGTGACCGAAGCAGAAGGCCTTGATGAGCTTTTTGAGTTTGTAAAGATATTCAACCAGCCAAAGCCAAAGGGAAACCAGGTTGCGATTGTTACCAATGGAGGGGGAGTCGGAATACTCACTGCAGATGGCGTGGAAAAGGAAAACCTGGTGCTTGCTGAATTCAGTGAAGAAACAAGAAAAAAGATTTCAGAATTCATGCCTGCCTATGGGAATGTGGGCAACCCCCTTGACCTGGTTGCAGACTCGGGTGTGGACGCATATGACCAAGCTATAGAGGTGCTTATGAATGCTCCGGAAGTGGACATTTTGGTTATTGTAACGCTTCTGCAGACGCCTCCAATGGATGAAAGAATCATCCATGTCCTGACCAAGGCGTCAGCCGACAGGAGAAAGCCCATAGCAACCATATCAATTGGTGGGGCATATACCGAAGCATACCGCAAAATCCTGGAAGGAAACGGAGTCCCAAATTACGGCTCCCCCCTTGGAGCAGTAAAGGCAATCGCAAAACTGGTCACTTATTCTAATTATTACAAACACCTGGGAAAATAGGCGGAGGGGGTGCAGTTCCACTAATCAAAGGTGTGTGTTGTTTGTTTATTAATTTATGTAACTATAGATACATATAGCATAGTGATAGTATGTTGGTAATCTATATGTATGACATTAAAGCAAGAAACAAGAAAAGATTCAACAGGGTCAAAAGGCGCTTCTACTACCACTTAAAGAAACTGAACCTTCAACAGGACTCATGGAAAACAAAATCAACAATATCAGTTAAGCCTGCAATGGAAGGCGTTCTGGACCGGTTTTTCAGGAAATTCGGCAGGGACATTGAAGTCTACAAAATACACGCAACAACAGTTGAAGAAATAGAATAGTGGAAGTATGGGGTGTCTATATGGCTTCCATCTCACAGACGTAGACATCAAAACCGATGCCGAGCTGCTCTGCAAGTTCTTTTCCTATTTTCCCAAAAACACCAACTTCTTTTCCATCTGCCATAACCACACATGACAAATCCCTGTCCAGTGCCGGGTGGGGCTTTTTTTCAAGTTCGAATTCAAAACCACACTCCTTTGCCAGCGACTGCAGGACCCCCCTGAATTCGGAGAACCCGATTTTTTTGTCCATCTCTCCGAAAGCAAGCTTTTTCCTGCTGCTGCCATCCTGCACATACCCTATTTCATAGAACTTCTGGGGAAGCCCTTTCATCTTGTTTGTGGCAAAAACATCCAGGATGTCGGCAAGAATGGTCGGTCTGACCGCAGTGTACTCCCGGGTGCTGGGATTTTCCAGCTCCACAAAACCCCCCTTACATCCGATTCTTGCAAGCTTTTCCTTGTTGGTAAGTATAAAAGTAGTGGTTTCAAGGAACCCCATTCCCCTCATGGTACTGTCAATCCGGTCATAGCGCCGGATGGTTTTTCCGGGTGTGAAGAAGCCGGGCGTAGACGGAATGAAGTTGTTGTACCCATATGCAATTGCAAGGTCCTCAACCACATCTATAAAGCTTATGATGTCTGCACGATAGGGTGGGATGGACACAACCCCATCATGATATCTGTAACCCATCCTTCCCAGCAGGTCTTTTGCTTTGCTTTCATTTAAATCAGTTCCAAGAACCCTGTTGGCCTTTTCAAGCTCCAGCTTAAGCTGCCGGTCCTGCAGGTCTGGCTCGGCGCACTGCTCTTTTCCGCGCTCTACCGTAACCTTGTGCACGGTTCCCCCCATGTCAGCAAAAGTGCAAACCAGAATGTTGAGGGCGGCCCTGCAGGCATTGATATCTGTGCCAGTAACTTCTATGAAGATGTCCTCAGTATCCAAATCAACCTTTCCGGTTTCTGCAGAGTTGACAACCGGTATCAAGGCCATGATTCTGCCCTTGTTGTCTACGAATACAGGATATCTTTCAAAACCCTCTATCAGATGGCCATACTCCTGGCCTTTTTTGTGGTCTTTGATTATCTCCGGAGCGGACATTTCCTTTTCGTGGCCAAGCGGCACATACCGGATTTCCTCCGGCTTCATTGTGGTGTACTTCACAGGAAATGTGATTGCCTGGAGCGGGTAAAGGCCCAGGCCGAATTTTTTAACGCGGCGCCCAAGGGTGGCAAGCAGTTTTTCCTGGAGCAGAACCACATCCCTGATTCGCCGGTCGTTGAATTTTAACCCCCTTACAACAGCACAGGTGGTGTGCGGCCGCACCATTTCCACAGAAGGGTCGACAACAACCCTGTAATCAGATTCCACAGCGTTATACTGGACATGCTCTTTCTTCAGGTAGGCCTTCAAAGCCCTTGCCAGCCCCTCCATGGAGTACCAGTCCGGGCGGTTCGGGGTAAGCTCGGCAAGAATCTTGTCGGTCTCTTTTTCATATTCTGACGGAGCACCCAGTTCGCTGAGGCTTTCCACCATTTTTTCCCTTGGTATGTCGACCAGTGACCTCATCTCTTTGTAAGAAAATTCAACAACGACCATGTGCTCACATCTTTTCTTTTTCAGCCAGTTTTTTTACATACTCGGTGTGATATTCTTCGGTGAGACAGCCGGTGCACAGTGGCAGTCCGCCCAGGGCCTTTTTCAGGCCTTCAAGAGAGATGTAGTGCAGGCTGTCCGCGCCAAGATACTCCCTGATTTCGTCAACAGACTTTTTATGTGCTATCAGTTCGCTGTAGGTTGACATGTCAACCCCATAAAAGCAGGGCGCGCGCACCGGCGGGCAGGTTATTCGGAGGTGCACTTCCCCTGCCCCTGCCCCCCTGGTCAGGGCAACTATTTCCTTCAAGGTAGTTCCCCTGACAATGCTGTCATCCACCAGCACCACCCGTTTGCCTGCAACAATTTCCCTGACCGGGTTCAGCTTTACCCGCACTGCCTCCTTTCTCTTTTCCTGGCTTGGCATAATAAATGTCCTTCCGATGTACCTGTTTTTCATCAGCCCTTCATCATAGGGTATCCCCAGGGCACGGGAATAGGCGGATGCTGCAGTGCGGGAGGTGTCGGGCACAGGAACAATGACATCAGCTTCGGCCGGAGCCTCTTCTGCAAGGGCCTTTCCCAGCCTGCTCCTGGCCTCATGCACGCTAAGCCCGTTTATGGTTGAATCCGGCCTGGAAAAGTAAACATATTCAAACATGCAGTGCCGGGTTTTTTCGGGCACCAGCTGCTTTCTTTGCAGCTTGCCGTTCTCTATGGACACCAGCTCCCCCCCACGGACATCTCCCCTGTAAGGGATGTTGTTTATGTCCAGGGCAACGGTTTCGGAGGCAAAGCAGATGAAATCCTCGTCTTCCCCCCACACCAGCGGCCTGAGTGCAAAGCGGTCCCTGAAAACTACCAGCTTTCCCTTGCAGATGGAAACATCAGAGAAAGCGCCTTCCACCGTTTCCATCGTTTTTTTGACCCCCTCTTCAATGGTGTCTTCACTGTCCATGAGATAGACCAGCGGTTCTGAGTCCACTGTGCTCAGGAAGCGGTAATCTGCCTCAAGCTCTTTTTTGAGGTCCTTGTAGTTGGCCACATGGCCGTTGTGGGCCACTGCAATATTGTCAAATACTGAAGGCTGGACATCACACATTCTGCACTCCCCGATTGTGGGGTACCGGGTGTGCCCGATTCCCAGGCTTCCAGGGATGCTGACATCCTCAGGCCTGAAAATCTCGGAGACCAGGCCCATTCCCTTTCTGACATCCAGTTTTCCGCGGTCGAAGACTGCAAAGCCTGCCGCGTCCTGCCCCCGGTGCTGAAGGGCGAACAGGGCCTTGTACAGGAGCGGGGCCACATTTCTTCCTTTTTTTGAGTAAACAGCCACCACTCCGCATTCTTCCTGCTTTTCCTGAAAACAAGTGTTGAGGGAACCACGGACCATGCCACTACTATGTGCCCACCAATTTAAAACTATTTTATCGTCTGTCGTCGAATTGCTTATGTTTATAAATGGATTTTTGCATTAATTCTGTGGTGTAATACTTATGAGACGAGTTGCAATAATAGGCGCAGGCATGACCAAGTTCGGAGAGCGGTGGGAGCAGGGCTTCCGCGAGCTGGTGGTTGAGGCAGGCGTCAGGGCCCTCACCGATGCAGGCGTTTCGGGGGACCGAATCGGAGCGGGTTACATAGGAACTATGGCATCCGGGAGCTTGGTGGGCCAGGAGCATGTTGGGGGGCTCATCGCGGACTACATGGGCCTTACCCCAATTCCGATTACCCGTGTGGAAGGTGCCTGTGCATCCGGTTCCCTTGCCCTCAGGCAGGGGTTTGTGGATGTTGCAAGCGGCATGCATGACATAGTTGTGGTCGGGGGAGCTGAAAAGATGACCGACCTGGGGGTGAGTGCGGTAAGCGACATCCTGGGCGGTGCAGGGGACCAGGAATGGGAGCTTTTCCTGGGCGCAACATTCCCGGGCATCTATGCACTGATGGCCAGAAGACACATGAACGACTTTGGAACAACCGAGGAGATGCTTGCAAGCGTTTCTGTAAAGAACCATTCCAATGGCGCCAAAAACAAATATGCACAATTTCCCCGGGAAGTCACAATGGAGCAGGTGCTTGCCTCCAAGATGATAGCAGACCCGCTGAAGGTGCTGGACTGCTCCCCCATTACCGACGGTGCGGCAGGTCTTGTCCTTGCACCCCTGGACATGGCAGAGAGCTTTACCAAGAAGCCTGTGGAAATTATCGCCAGCGCCCAGGCCAGCGATTCCCTGGCACTGCACTCCAGGAAGACCCTGACCGGACTGAGGGCCGCACAGGTTGCAGCTGAAAAGGCCTATGAAATGGCGGGAGCCACACCAAAGGACATCGACTTTGCCGAAGTGCACGACTGTTTTACAATTGCTGAAATCATGGCCATCGAAGACCTCGGTTTCTTCCCCAAGGGCCAGGGCGGCCCGGCAAGCCTTGAGGGCAGGACTAAAATGGGCGGCGAGATTCCGGTAAACACATCCGGCGGGCTCAAGGCCTGCGGTCATCCGGTCGGTGCAACCGGAATAAAACAGGCTGCGGAAGTGACTTGGCAGCTCAGGGGTGATGCAGGGGAAAGGCAGGTAAAGGATGCCCACATCGGCCTGAGCCACAATGTGGGCGGCAGCGGGGCTACCGCAGTGGTCCACATCTTCAGGAACCAGTGAGGGTCTTGCCGCTTTCTTTCAGTACAGATGAATCCGCCAAAAAACTGAAGAGGCTCAGCATCGGCCATATTGAATTTGCTGAAGTAAAGAATGAAAAATCCAACGAGGTCGTGGATTCAGTAGTGGATGGTGCAATCGCCCTTGCCAAAAAAAAGCATCCGGACATGGACAGCCTTCTCAGCGATAAGATAATTGCTGGAATGAGGTCTCTTCTTTCGGATGCAGGGCTGGACAGCAGCAAGACCAGACCGTCCGGAGAAGCGCTTGCAAGGAGGATAGTAAAGGGCAAGGGAATTTACCGCATAAATGCCGTGGTTGACGTAAACAATTCCATATCCTTGATAACCGGGTTTCCCTGCGGTGTCTATGACCTGGAAAAGCTGGAAGGAAATGAAATCAAAATAACGATTGGGAAACCGGGCCAGGGCTATGTCAATCTGCAGGGGGAGCCCAGTTCTGCAAACGGCAAGATACTTACTGCAGACAGCAGGTCTCCGTTCGGAGGGCCGGCAGCGGACTCCAGGCGCACTGGCATCACCCTGGACACAGAAAGTGTGCTCATGCTGATTTATGCCCCTCCGGACTCTCCGGAAGACCTGCTTAGGGGCACGATGGACAAGGCGACGGCATTCATGGAAAAGGCTGCCGGAGCAAGAAAAATATCATCGGGCATATACCGCACAGGCTAATTTTTGGCAAGAACCAGTTCTTTGTTCCCTATCCTTTCTACTGTTGGCTCCTGGCCGTTTGCCCTGGTGTATTTTAGCCCGTGCCAGTTTCTGAGCCCGAACGTTTCGTCCAGAAGGCGCAGCACCTTTTCACTGTCAAAGGACTTGCAGGAGTAGAGGTCAAAGTAGATTTCATTTGTCTCCGAAAAGAAATGCAGCGAAATATGGGAAGTGCTAATCATCTGCACAAAACTCTGCCCCGGGAAATCCAAATCCTCTGCCTCTGCCCAGCTCATGGGGCCCAGGGGCTTCATGCCGATTTCCCGGAGCACGCTGTCCAGGAATTTCCGGGCGCCCTCTCTGTCCAGCCTTTTGAAACCGGAACTGATTTCTGCATTTACAGTAAGATGAATATGGTCCAGCTGCATTTAACCCACTCCTTTTTGTTTATCAGGATTCTAGCATTTCTTTTTGCGGGGCTCTCATTTTTAAATGTTCCATCTTTTCCCCCAAGTAGCCATTTATGAAAATAAAGGGGCCGGCTCAAAGGGGGAGCACAGACGATTCAGCAGATAGCTTTTTATTAACTCATAATTGAAGTTAAATCACGGGCCCTGCCCGTGCGGGAGAGAGATGGAGCCAAAGATAATTCCAGCCATACTAGTCAAGGATAGAGAGGAGCTTCTGGCACGCATCTCCCGCGTAAAGAATTTTGTTGAAACCATACAGCTGGACATCATGGACGGGGCATTTGTGCCCAACAGGACAATTGGCCTGGACGGGCTTGCCGGCCTTCCTGAGGCAAACTATGAATTCCACTGGATGGTCCAGGAGCCTGCCGAATGGATACGCCACTTCCCCGGCAACCACATGCATATTGTTCATCTTGAAACCATAACATCTTTCAGAGGCCTGCAGGAGCTTGTTGAAGAAACAGGCGGCAGACTCGGGCTTGCGCTCAATCCGGAAACCCCCCTGGAGAAGCTTATCCCGTATATCCCCAAGGTGGAAGAGGCCCTGGTGATGACTGTCCATCCCGGCTTTTCCGGGCAGGCATATATGCCGGAAATGGAAGAAAAGATAAGAAAGCTGAGGGCCTCGTTTCCTGATTTGGACATTGAAGTTGACGGGGGCGTTAACAAAAAAACTATAGGGCGGGCCCACTCCGCGGGAGCCAATCTGCTGGCAGCCGCAAGTGCAATATTTGCCCAGGATGATGCGGAACAGGCAATAAAAGAGCTGAAAGAGTGCGCTCTTTCCGGGTGTGGAGAATGATGAAGAAGATTTCCAACATCAAAAAACTGAATCTGATTGCAAATACCATCCGCCAGGATGTAGTAAAAATGCTTCATGAGGCAAAAAGCGGACATTCCGCAGGCGCAATCGGCCTTGCTGATATCTACACTGCCCTGTACTTCAACGTGCTCTATCACGACCCCAAGAATCCGGACTGGCCGGACCGGGACCGGCATGTGCTTTCCAATGGCCATGTCTGTCCGGTGCTCTATGCAACCCTTGCCAATGCCGGCTATTTCCCCAAAGAAGAGCTCATGACTTTAAGAAAGCCAGGCTCAAGGCTGCAGGGCCACCCCCACCGCGGAAGCCTCCCCGGAATTGAGAATTCCTCAGGGCCTTTGGGGCAGGGCCTTTCCATTGCAGTCGGAATGGCCCTGGTTTCCAGGGCAGAGAGAAAGAAATGGAGGGTCTACTGCATGGTGTCGGACGGTGAGCAGCAGGAAGGGCAGGTATGGGAGGCGGCGATGCTTGCTGCAAAGCACAAGCTCGGAAACCTGACCGTTATAATGGACCGGAACAACATTCAGATTGACGGATATACTGAAGAGGTCATGCCCATTGAGCCCCTTGCTGACAAGTACCGTGCTTTCGGCTGGCACGTCATCGATGTTGACGGCCACAACATCAAGCAGATTATTGACGCCTGCAATGAAAGCAGGGCAGTCTACGAAAGGCCGACCATGATAATTGCGCACACCATTCCGGGAAAGGCAGTATCCTTTATGGAGCAGCGCTTTGAGTGGCACGGCAAGCCGCCCAGCAAAAAGGACATGGAAGAGGCGCTGGAAGAACTCCAGAACGTAAGAAAGCTTATTGAGGAGGAGGACATATGAAGCTCATAAAGAACCTTTTTGAGCCGGAACTGCTCAAGCCGAGCAGAGACGGATTTGGCAAGGCGCTGGTGGAGCTGGGAGAAAAAAGCGAAGATTTCTGGGTCCTTACTGCTGATGTTTCCGAATCCACCCGCACCCACTGGTTTGCGGAGCAGTTTCCAAAAATGTTTGTGCAGGTCGGCGTGGCCGAGCAGAACCTTGCCGGAGTGGCGGCAGGGATTGCGTCCTGCGGCAAGACTGTTTTTATCTCTGCCTACGGAGTATTCTCACCCGGCCGCAACTGGGACCAGGTAAGGGTTTCCATCTGCTACAATAATGTCAATGTCAATCTCCATGCCTCCCATACCGGCCTTACTGTTGGGCCGGACGGGGCATCCCACCAGGCACTGGAAGACATATCCATCACCCGCTGCCTTCCCAACATGATTGTAATGTCCCCCTGCGACATGGAGGAGGCAAAAAAGGCAGCCCATGCCGCGGCTGAGAACATCCTGCCGTGCTATATACGCACTTCCAGGGAAAAGACGCCGGTATTCACTACACCGGAAACCCCGTTTGAAATTGGAAAAGCAAATGTTTACAGGGACGGAAAGGACGTGGCAATATTTGCCCACGGGGTTCCGGTATATGAATCATTAAAGGCTGCAGAAAAACTCAAGGAAAAAGGCATTGATGCGGCAGTAATCGACTGCCACACCATAAAACCGATTGATGAAAAGACAATCCTGAAATACGGGAAACAGTGTGGCCTGATTGTGACGGTGGAAGAGCACCAGGTTAACGGCGGAATGGGCAGTGCTGTGGCAGAAGTGGTTGCCGAGAACAACCTCTGTCCGATGAAGATTCACGGGGTTTATGACAAGTTCTGCGAATCCGGCAGTGCAAAAGAGCTGCTGCACAAGTACCTGCTTGATGCCGAAGGCATTGAAAAAGTGGTTGAAGACTCAATGAAAATGAAGAAGTGATGTGTTATGAAGTTTTTCTTGGACACCGCGGATGTTGAAGAGATAAGGAAAGCCGTTGGGCTGGGGGTATGCGATGGCGTGACCACCAACCCCACATTGATAATGAAGTCCGGGAAGGACCAGAAAGAGGCCATCAAGGAAATCTGCAAGATTGTGGACGGCCCGGTTTCTGTGGAAGGAATCGGAGAAACAGCCGAAGAGATGGTAAAAGAGGCCGGGGAATTCTCCAGTTGGGCTGAGAACGTTGTGGTAAAGATTCCCATGACCAGGGAAGGAATGAAGGCAGTCCGGCTGCTTTCTGCAAAAGGAACCAAGACCAATGTGACGCTTGTGTTTTCGGCATCCCAGGCCCTGATTGCCGCCAAGGCCGGGGCAACGTATGTTTCACCTTTTGTCGGCAGGCTGGATGACGTTTCCCAGGACGGGATGGAGCTCGTCTATTCCATAATGGACATCTTCTGCAATTATGATTTTGATACCCAGGTCATTGTGGCATCAATAAGACACCCGATGCATGTGCTGGATGCTGCCCATTCCGGAGCGCACATAGCAACCGTGCCCGCAGCGGTTCTGGATAAGCTGTGGGCACATCCACTCACTGACAAGGGCATTGAGAAATTCAAGGAGCACCACGAAAAACATAAAAAGGCCATTAAGTAAATGTGATAGCAATGAAAGAGTCCATACCATTGACCTGGAGAAGAATTCCCGAAAGATACCGGATTCTGGGCACCAAGTGCGAGACATGCGGGACCAATTATTTCCCCAAGAGGCTGGTATGCCCCAAATGCAGGAGAAAAGGCAAGCTGTCCGAGGTCCGGTTCTCAGGCAAAGGGAGTGTCTATTCATTTACTGAAATCTCGGCCCCCCCGGAGGGCTTTGAGGACCAGGTTCCTTACGTGCTTGCAATAATAGAGCTGGACGAAGGCGTCAGGCTCACCTCCCAGATTGTGGATTCCCACAAGGACGATGTCAAAATCGGCTCCAGAGTGGAGCAGGTATTCAGGGTTATCCAGAGGGACGACCCGGAAGGCGTTGTCCACTACGGATTCAAGTTCCGGCTTTCGGAAAGCTCCTGACTTTTTTCAGCCATTCACTTTTTCTCCCCAGCTTCTGCTTTTTTGCATCTTCCAGGGAAAGCCACCTGAATCCTGAAAATTCAGAAGAGGGGGCTGCCCTTCTTTTCTTTGCAGTGACCTTGAAAACCAGGCAGGGAACCCAGTTCTTTCTTCTTCTGGTCCCAGCGTTGTACCTGCCCTCATATATGATTTCGTGAATCTCCCCGTCAATTCCGGTCTGCCCTGGAAATTCCCCCCTAAGCTCGGCAACCGGGCTTCTGCCGGAATAGACCAAAACACAGGGAAGGGTAAGCCTTTCAATCCCGTGCCGGTCCACCTGTTTCAGGAACAGATAGCGGCCCCCATCCCCCAGCAGGCCGCAGGCAAGTGCTTTGATGACTGGCTTAACTCCCAAAACCCTTTTTCTCAAGGAATCACCTCAAATAAATGCAAATAACTTTCCGAGGAACAGCACATAGAATAAAATCAGGACCATGCCCTCCCATCCTGTTATCTCCCTGTCTTGTGTCATGAAGAAATAAAGAAACGTCGCAACTACCATCATCGGCAGCCCAAGGTCAATTATGGTTTCAGTTACTTTCAACGGCCCAATCAGTGCAGGAACCCCGATTACCAGATATGAGTTAAAAATGTTTGAGCCAAGAACATTCCCGACTGCAATTTCCGCCCTTCCAAATCTGGCTGCGCTTGCACTCACCATAAGTTCAGGAAGGGACGTGCCTATGGATATTGCAGTAATTGCAATTATCTCTTTCCCGACGTTCAGCAATTCCGATAACCGTATCACTGATTCTATCGTATAACTGGCCCCCAGATAGATGAATGCGCCACTCACAATCAAGGTTCCAACAGTGGCTGCAGACATTTTTCCTTTCTGTTTGCTTTTGCCGCCCCTTTCCTTTACGCTGGAAGCAGTATATGCAATATAGATGACAGCGCCCAGAATGGCCAGTATCGCTTCAGTGCTTGTGAATACCCCATCCCACAAAGTCAACGTGAGCAGTATCGCAGAACCAAACAACATCGGGAGGTCCACATGGATTAGCTCATACGATATTTTCATATTTTTCCCGATTATTGCAGCAATCCCCAGAATCAGGAAGATATTGGCAATATTCGAACCAACAACATTGCCCGTCACAATCTCGGTTGAATCGCTGAGCACTGCAATTACCGATGAGACCAGTTCCGGCAGGGAGGTTCCCAGGCTCACAATTGTGACTCCGACAACAAAAGAGGGGATTCCAAAGTAAATTCCGATTTCCTCTGCTGACAGCGTGAAATATTCAGATGATTTGATGAGGATTGCCAGGCTTACTGCAAATATAAAAGCCCAATAAAGAACATCCATCATCCATCACTCGTGGATATGCTCCCACATCTGTTTTGCCAATCTTCCTTTGTACATGAATTTCTGGATTGATTTTTCTGCGTTATCCTTCTCTTTCCTGTGCTCAGCAAGGAACCCATCAACCTTTTCAACAAGTATGGATTTTAGTTCGCCGGTCAGCATCTTTCCAGACGAATACTCGTCATGTATCTGCTGCAGTTTTTCGTCGTCGGGCTCAAATAAAATCTTTAGCCACTGGTAGGGGACATCAATATCAGGGTTTCCGCCAAGTTTTCTGTGTTCTTCGACCGTGGCCTGCCCACCGGAAAACGCATATTTGTTAATTTTCTTTTTCACTGCCTTTTCATCGTCAGTAAGGAAAATCGCGCTTTCCGACCTTCCGCTCGAGCTCATCTTGCCGCGAACCCCCTGCAGCGGCGGAATGAATTTGCAGTGTATTGCTGCGGTTTTGCGGTGCCCCAGGCTTTCTGCAATGTCCCGCTGGATTCTCCAGTAGGGGTCCTGGTCTATGGCACAGGGTATCAGGCACCTTTTCTTCTCGAAGAAGGTCGGGACTGTCTGGTATGCAGGATACAATGAAAGCCCGATATTGGTTGAATCCGTGAAGCCGAAAACGGCCTTGACCGTTGAGTTTGTCACTTTTCTGGCCGCTTTCATCAGCAAGGGGTACACGTTTCTGATGTATTCGCTGTCTTTGAAGATAAAAGTTCTTTGCGGGTCAAAGCCAACCGCAATAATGTCAAGTATATTGTCATGTGCAGCGGACTGGACGCCCCCCCAGGTCCGTTCCTTTTTATGAAGAAATCCCTCATCGTCTGTTATCTCGATATAAAGATTCACCTTGAATCTGTCCTGCAGCCATTTTGTGAAGAGAAGGGGGACAAGATGTCCTATGTGCATTCCCCTGCTGGGCTTTCTTCCGGTGTACAAAAAGAACCCCTTTTCCTTTTCATAATCCCCCAGCACCAGGTTCAGGTCCCGGTGGGAGAAGAAAAACTGCCTTCTGAGCATTGGGTGCAGCTCTCCTTTGCACGCCTTCTTTAGCTTCTCCATGAGGCGTTGGTCAATTCTTGTGGTCCCGAATCGTTCTGTCAGTTTTTTGTAATCAATTTCACCCGTAACCTCCCATGGGGTAACCTTGAATTCATCCATACTCATAAAAAAGAATGAAATAGATTAAATAAGCTCCCGCAGCAAACCTTTTTAAGTCGGCATACATATATATTTGTGTCAGGAGGTTGACTTATGACTGCTTCAGTTAAGATTCGCACAATCGGCCTACGCACAACCGATAGGAAAAGAAAATTCGGCCTGGCTGCAAAGGGCCGCGCTTTTTTGAGCAGAAAATCAGGTTTCGGTCCCCTGGTCGACGTTGCCCGGGAAGGGCTTGCGGGGGGGTACGAGCTTTCCGAGCACCAGCAGTTAAAATATGCTTCAAGGCTTATTGAATCATATGGTGGGCAGCAGGTCTGCGGCCTGCTGGGGGCAGGAATCCCCGAGCCGGCGCAGGTTGAGCTTTCCGCAGGAATAGCAGAACACTTTCTGTCTGGGCTGAAAGACCTTCAGTGCCTGGGCAGGGCTATAGGAGACAGGGAGGCTGATTCCGGTACATGGCAGGAGAACGGGGCACCGATGATACGCGACCTGCTTGCACTCAGAAATACTGTTGCCGGCGTGCTTCTTTCCGAAAAAGTTGATTCAACAAGTGCCCAGGGCCTGCTCACGACTCTATTTGACCACCACAAAGTGCTCTATGCCCGCCCGCTGAAGGATTCTGGGCTTCCAAAACAAATCAAAAGCATTTTGGAATCTGGCCACATCCGCCAGCCTGTAAAGGAAACGATAATTGATTCGGTTCTGGCTTCGGGCTGCAGCCGGTGCAAGAAGACTATCGGCCTTCCCCTGGAACCGGAGGACCGGGATTACCACCAGTGAGCACATGAAAAGAAAGCTCTCTTATTCTCTGGCCCGGCGGGCCCCACCTTTTCTAAAGGGCCTTAACCACATGCAGCCCCTGGTGGAAGTTGCGCGCAGGGGGCTGTGCGGCAACTATTCTTTGAAACCCGGGCAGAGAAAGGCGTATGCATCGAGGATAACTGAAAACTGCAGTTTTTCACAAATCTGCAGCATGCTGGAAAAGGCCCAATCGGGAGAGTCGCAGGAGGCCCTTGCCAAGCTTGCCAGGGGAAGCATCATGGCGGAATTGCGCCACATTTATTCCCTTCTCCCCCAGCCTTGGGAAGAGGCCCAGGTGGAGACGCTAAGAAAATTCATGACGGTTCGGGCAGAAAGATTCATGGATATGAGGGAGCAGGTTTGCGAAATCCTGGCAGCAGGGACAGTAACGTCTGAAAAGGCAAGAAGCAAGCTTCTTTCTACGCTTTTGCATTCCAACCTAATGGATGGCTTCTGCAACCAGGAAGAAAAAAGACAGGCGCTTATCCGGTCCCTGAAGGAATGCGGTGCAATAACCGAAAAAGAATCCGGGGAAGTCGGGTACCGGGCCAGAAAATCGGGCCAGGTGCTGTTTTTCAGCTGACTGCCAAACGCACATATTTATTCTTTAATATTTAATATCATCCAGGTGGGGAGTTGCACGTAGATTACAGTTATGCACACCAAAGCATCAGAAGAGGCTCAAAGACCTTTTACTTTGCCTCCAGGTTCATGAAGTCCGAATTCCGGAATTCCTTTTATGCAGTCTACGCATTCTGCAGGCATACTGACAACCTGATAGACGACAACGATGGGAACCCCGGGCTTCAGCGCGCCCTTATCAGGGAATGGAGAAAGAAATTCCTTGTTGCATACAAAAAAGGTTACTCCAGCGACCCCATCCTTGACCCATTCGTGCACACCATGAAAAAGCATAGCATTCCCCTTGAATACCCCCTGGACCTGATAAAGGGCGTGAGCATGGACATATCCAAACGGGAATATTCCACATTTGCAGAGCTCAAGCGCTACTGCTACCGGGTGGCATCGGTTGTTGGCATTATGCTTCTTTACGTGATGGGGGTGAGCAACATCCCTGAGGCAAAGAAATATGCGGCAAAGCTTGGGCTGGCGATGCAGCTTACCAATATACTCAGGGATGTGGGCGAGGACGCCCGCATGGGCAGGGTGTACTTCCCCGAGGATGAGCTGGCGCGGTTTGGCCTTACAATCCAGGACATCCTCTTCCTCAGAAAGACCAACGGTTTCATAAAATTCATCCAGTTCCAGATTGCAAGGGCGAGAAAGTATTATCAGGAAGCCATGGAGGGCCTTGCAATGATTCACCGGGAAGTGAGGTTCGTCATTTCCCTTGCATTCACTTTGTACCGGGAGATTCTCAAGGTCATAGAAGAGAACAATTATGAGGTCTACGACAAAAGGGCCTATGTAAATCTTTTCAGAAAGGCTTCACTGTACCTGCACATCATGATTTTTGGAGTTCCCGGGACCACTCACACGTAATTATTGATGCTTCTCTTTTTGTACACAACCAGCGCGATTCCCAGGGCCAGCAGTGCGAAATATGACAAAAGGGCAGCCAGGTCTGCGGCCGGGTCTCCGTTGGTAATCAGAACGACCTTGAATATGTTGGTGATGTGGGCGAGCGGCAGGAGCTGCTGCAGAATCTGGGTATAGCCGGGCAGCAGGTCGGGTGAGAAGATTATGTTGCCCAGGAACAGCATGGGTATCCCCAGAAGAAGGGAGGTTTGGATTGCTGCAGATTCTGTCCGTGCATAGAACCCGATTAACAGCCCTATTGCAGAAAGCACCAGGGCAGACACTGCCGTCCCTACAACAAGCATGCCCGGGTCAGGCGGGGGCCGGACACCAAATACCAGCAGTCCGACCAGCAGAATCATCACCACCTGGCCCAGGGAAATCAATGTAATGGAAATCAGTTTTGCAGCCACTGAATTTGCAAACGCCCCCGGAATCATCAACAGCCTGACTATGGTGTATCTGGTCTTCTCCTTGACCAGGCTGATTGAAGCAAGAAGAAAGCATGAGAAAAGGAGTGACACACCCATGACCCGGGGCATTATGAAATCCACAAAGCTTCCCCGGGTGTACTGGTTTTCCACTTTTACCGAAAGCGGCGAAGCAATCGTTTCCGGGTCCTTGCTGGTCTGCGCTTCAACGGTTTCCTGAAGTGAGGATATCAGGGAGTTTACATCTTCCGTCTGCGCCAGTACCTGGTCCAGTGTAGACCCGATATTTTCGGTTGTTTCTTGCACTGCTGAAAGGAGGGAGCGGAGCTGTCTAACATCCTCATGTGCAGTTCCCAGGGAGGCATTCATGACATCCAGGGCGGAGTCAAGCTCTGAATAAAGCTCTTCCTGGCCTTCTTTGGCATCGGACAGCGTCAGGGCATAACTGTTGAGCACTGCCTTGAAATCATACAGGGTTGTGTTCAGCTCTTCCAACGCAGTTATCTGCTCCCGGCTGTCCGCGAGCTGGGCCCCGGTGTTGTTTTTCAGGGCAGTGAGGGCGCCTATGTTCGCATCCAAGGCAGCAGCAGTTGTGTTGTCTGAAGTCTCATTTTTCAGCACTTCCAGGGCTGTGATTGACATTTCCAGCGTGGTGAGCGTCTGGTTTAGCCCCTGGGCCTGGGAAGACAGCTTTTCGTGGGTGTCGCCCACGGTGGCAATGGACTCATTCAGTGCCAGGCTTGCATTTTCAAGAAACAGCCCGGTGTCATTGGTAAATGTTGAATTACGCTGGACTGCCAGCTGTTGCTTGAGCCCGTTTATCTGGGCAGTTGCGCCTGTCAGGGAATTGTCCAGCCTCTCAATGTCTATGCTGCTGATATTCCGTTTCAGTCCGGAAAGCCCTTCTTTTGTTTCCTTCATCCTTGCCCTGCTTTCATTTATCTGTCCGGCAAGCTGCGATGCAGAAGAATTGAGCTCGGACAGGTCGTCCCAGGCTGAAGAAACATATGAGCGGGTGATATTCGTGGACGATGCCTGGACAACCGAGCCCATTGCAGCGATTATGGCCTCCTGCAGCGCAATGTCTGAATTGTCAACCTTTATTCTCACTTCCGTCCCTTCTCCCCTTTTCAGGGATTGCTCAAAATCCTCCGGAATTACAATCACTGCCCTGAGCTGGCCGTTTCTGAAATCCTCCAAGGCAATATCCTCGCTGCCGTAGTGCCTGAGGTTGAATGCGCTGGATTCATTCAAATCGGACAACAAAACACCTGAAAAAGTGGTGTTTGTCGGCCCCACCACCCCTACCGGGAGGCCCCTTATTTCTATGGAGCCGAAAGAGCTCCCCATGAAAAGCATTATGAATATGGGAAATGCCAGAAGTACAGACAGAAGGGTGCGGTCGTGCACTATCTCCAGAAGCTCTTTCTTGACTGCATGGAAAATCCTCATCGTCCTTCCCTCTTCATCAGATGGGCAAAAACATCCTCCATCTGTTTCAGTTTGTACTTCTTTTTCAGCTGTGCAGGCGTTCCGCTTGCCACAATGCGCCCCGCAAACATCACCGCCACCCTGCTGCAGAGGTATTCCACCTCTTCCATATAGTGGGAGGTGATTATGATGGTTTTCTTTTCTTTGTGCAGTTCTTCCACCATCTTCCAGATTTCCTTTCTCACCACCGGGTCAAGCCCCACAGTGGGCTCATCCAGGAATATTATCCTGGGGCCATGTACCAGAGAGCAGCCGATGTTCAGCCGTTTCTTCATCCCTCCGGAAAGGCTGGATGCCAGGACATCTGCTTTGGTGGAAAGCTTTATCTGGCCGAGCAGCTTTTTTATCGTCTCCTTGTTGGTGATGCCGCACTGGGAAGCAAAAAATTCAAGGTTTTCCCGGACCGTAAGGGTTTCATAGAACGAGTCCTGCTGGGTTACAAACCCGATGTCTCTCTTCAGTTCTGCATCTTTGCCGATTTTTTTCCCCAGTATCTTTGCAGTCCCGGAAGAAGGCTTCAGAAGGCCTGCCAGCATATTGAAGGTGGTCGTTTTCCCGGACCCGTTTGAGCCTAAAAGGCCGAATATTTCCCCTTCCTGTACTGAAAAAGAAACCCTGTCCACTATTATGCTTTCATCAATTACCTTGGCAAGGCTCTTTACTTCGACTACAGGCATAATCAGCTTCCGTATTTGGAATTTTTAAACTGTCATGGTTCCCGCATTTTGAACCTGAGTAGGGCGGCAATCCTGCCCAGCCCCTTCAGCCTTTCCCCGGCGTCCCCTTCAGAGGAAACAATGACTATCTCCGCCTTGTTTCTGTCTGCAAGGTTCACCACTTCCTCAACTTCAGAATCAGAGCGTAGATACTCATCCAGAACCAGCAGCTTGTCTATGGCAAAGGCCTCTGCGGCTTTTTTTACTTCAGGCAGGCCGTATACCGCCCTGCCGGAATCCTTGTAGATTTCTGCTGCAGTTTCCTCAACCAGTTTCATTTCCTTTTCAAACCGCTCTTCTCCCATGATTTTTTCAATTATACCCCGGCTGAAAAGCTCGTTGACTCCGCTTCTCTCTGCGTAGCTTACGTTTTCAAATGTGATTTTGTCCAGAAGCTCCGGATTCCTTTTTTTCACAAATTCTTTGAAATTATCCTTTGCAAAGCCGGGCCCGGCGACTATGAACTTTTCAGGGTGCCTTTCTATCTCTGCCATTATCTTTCCGAAAAACCCCCGCTCGGCCTGCTCGTATTTTTCATCCTTCTTGCTGCCGGCGTTCCTGAATTCAGGCCCGTATTCTACTCCGAATGCCCGCAGGATTGCGGTTAGGGCCTTTTCATCATCCATTACTATTATCCTTACCCTTGGCTTTTTGGATTCCTTCTCGGCCTGTTTTATCCGGTTTATTTCATGCCCCTTCCATTGTTTGGTGATTTTTACTTTGTCTCCCTTCCCGATTTCAATTGTGTGGTGCCTGCCCATCTGCACGAATTCCTCAGGGCTTCCCCAGACAATCGTACCCAGCACCCTCAGTCTGTTGGCGGATTTCGCGAACTCGACTCTCTCTGCCCTTATCCTTATCTTTACAGGCTTTTTTTCTTCGGTTTTTCCGACCTTGTAGGTTCTGAAAGTATGGGATTCAACCTCGTCCCCTTCTGAAATCACCTTCTCCAGATGCCATAAATCATCCAGCGTATCTGTCCTGATTTTCAGGGTTCCTGTTTTCGGGTCGGAATGCAGAATCTTCATGCTGGCTATAAACCTGCAAATTATTAAAATTCGGTCAGTTTTTCGGGCTGCCAGAGAGCAGATTTATTTTGTTTTGGCATTAAAATTCCATGGTGAAACCCAAACAAAACATGTGCATAGGCTGCCCCGGGCTCTGCTGCCGCCTGCAGGTCAGCCTTACCGCCTACGATATAGCCAGGATTATGATTCACGAGAAAAGGCCGGTTCATGAATTTGTTGCAGTTGCCGAAGCCAAACACAATGACCCCGACGGCTTCAAAACCCGCGGGGGAATAAAGAAGTTTGTATTGATTCAAAAGGAAAACAATGAATGCATATTCCTCAATATCAAGGACACCCTGATGTGTGAGGTGGAGAATTCCAAGCCTGCGGTTTGTATCGCCTATCCGTTTCTGATATTTTCTGAGAAACCGGTCCTGTGCCCAAAGCCCGCGTGCCCGCCCGGAAACCTCCTTTTCCTTGACAAAGAAAAAATGTCCGGGGAAACCCTTGCTGACTGCAAATGGGAGAAGGAGCAGCATTATTCTATTGTTAAAGACTGGAATGTCTCTGAAAAAGAAAAGGAAGACCCCCGGGATTTTCTTATGTTTTCCTTCAGGGAAATTGACCTGGAAAGTTCTGCCCTTGGCTCTGTTTTCAGGAAGGTCAGGCGGCCCTTCCTCCCCCACCTTCGAATATGAATTATGCGAATCCACATTTTTTATTGAAAATCGTAGAGATGTAAACAATATTTTTTGCATAAATTATATATAGCCGTTCAGCATCTTCTTATATTCGGGGGATGTATGGGCAAGTTTTCTCTGATTTTGCTGTGGCTGGCTGTTTTTGCTTTTTGCAGCGCCACAGCATTTCAGAGACCCTGGGAAAACAGCACATGGGTGGCTGGCAACCCCAATATCTGGAATTATGGGGTTGAGGTCTGGTGGAACCTGCCGGAATTGAACAAGACGCTGGGGAGCTTCCAATCCGGCGGCGGGGGGCCTGGGCTCAACGGAAGCACCAAGGCTGATTTTGAGGGTGCGATGAAGCACGGCCGGGAGGCAGGCCTGAATCTTTTGCGATGCAGCGAAAGAGTTTCCATCCCGATAGGCGTTGTCTTCCCGGCCGGTCCCGGGGCTTTTTTTGCCTTTATTTCTGATTTTGTGCGGGTCTACAACTGCATGTCCTTCCGGTGGAACTGGGTGATGTCAGTGGACAGCATGCTGAGAGCTACCGAATCAAGCATAACCGAAGCTGAAATTGCGGTAGAAGATGCCAGGACAAAATACCAGGAGCTTGAATTTCTGGGCATTTGCAACACAAGCTACGCCGGTACCGGGCACGAACATTGCTCTGAAATGAAGTCAGCTTTTATTTCGGTCGACAACAACATTACAGAAGGGAAATACGGGAAATATGCCCTTCTGGGGCAGCACTCCGCGGAGCTGGGCAGGAAACTCCACATGCCCGAGCCCAACCTTTCTTCATCTGTACATATTATTTCTCTTGTATGGGGAAAGCAGGGGGTAATCCGGGAGTTCTCGGAACTTTCCGAAAAGGCCCGCCAGTCCAAAGCAGGTGCCGAATCAGAATATGGGTCATTGGAGGCCAGCGCACGTGGTAGAAAGGCCATAGCAGATGAGGCGCTGTCAGAAATGGAAAAAGAAGAGCTCTCCCTTATTACATCAGCAGCATCATCCGAGGAATACCGGGAGGCTGGCAGTGTTGATTTTCAATGGGCCGGCGTGCAGAATACAAACAGAAAACTTGCGCTTCTGCTCCAGGAAGCCCGGCTGGAATCAAAACGGATTACCAAGGAAGGATATCTCCGGAATGCAATAGAAAACATGTCCCGCGTGGACCAGGGGTATGAGCAACTGATTTCTGATATTCTTTTTCTGCATGACTATTCTGAGGAAACGGTCTTTCAGCAGAAAACAGAGGCAGGCGACCAGCTGGCAAAAACAGAAAACTGGCTCTCTTCCAGAACCCCCTCTCCCCAGGCAGTGGGGCTTTATGGGGAGGCCGAGGAAAGCTACCAGGCAGGAAACGCAGCCGGAACCCTGGGGAGCAGGTTTGTGTACTTTTCCAGGGCCGCCTCCCTTGCAAGGTCAGCCCGGACCGCCCGGGATTATGAGCAGGAATACCAAACCTCGGCGTCCCTTTCGAAACTGGGCAACCTGATTGAAAGGGCTGAGAGGGAAGGAATCAATGTGGCTACCGAAAAGGAAAGCCTGGAGATTCTGTCTGAGCTATCCCCTTATCAGATTGGGGACAAGGTCAAGAAATCAATGGACAGCATTGTGTCCAAGGCAAAGGTTATGTTCGGAAATGCCGTTATCAACAAAAGAGAGCAGCTTTTGGAGAAGATTTCAGTGGCCGGCCCCGGAGCAGCCGACCTTTATGATGAGATGCTGCGCTATGAAAACGGGGTAATAGCTGATGACAAAATACTTTTTCCGGATGCGGTGGGACACCTGAATGTTTTACTTAACAATTATCTGTCAGTGGAAGAAGAGCTTGACCTTTATTCTGCTGACATGCTCAGCAATTCCCTCTCCCCGCATGCCACCCCTCTGATATCCAACGTCTGCCTTGATGAGAATGCGGAAATTCTTTTTGATGTTGTAATTACCAACGAAAAGCCGTATTCTGCAGAAGAGGCTTTGGTTGAAATACCGACCGGCATTCCGTTCATGTATTCTGATATCAAATCCGGAAAAGAATATGTGGACAGCGTCCATATGAAAGACGGAAACCTGGTTCTGGGACTGCCCGGCGTGCAGCCTTTTGAAACAAGGAGAGTGGGATTTGAAAAGCAGGAAATTGTGATGCATACCCTGGAAAGGGAGTCCCGGGCAGTGGGCCTGGGGGGCGGGCGCGCCAGGGTTTACAACAACGTTGATTTCGAGCTTGATATCGATGTTCCCTCTCTGGAAGCATCATGTGTGCCCGGAAACGCATCGGTTGACGGTGGAAATACGATGAGGTCGCTCTCTGCAGGCACCCACACCCTGGCCTATGATAACACAGTGGAGAATGCATATGCAGAATCAATAGATAACGTCGGGGTATTTGAAGTTGGGCTGAACAGCCACGTCCAGTACTCCCACACCATTACTCCGGAGATAAACCTGGAAAAGGTTCCTGTTTACATAGATACTCTTAACGATACCAGGGTCAATTCCCTGGAAATAGTTGCAGTTACCGGAGAGACACTCAGAAACAAAAGAAGGATTTCGCCTACCCAGTACTTTGCTGAATTATGGGACCTGGAAAAAGGCAAAGATGCAATTATCAGGGTAAACTACCGGGTGGAGAATACCGAATCATATGTCATGGAGCAGCTTGCCTACATGGAATCTATTAACACCAGCTCTGAATCCGCCGGATTTCTGGATATGGCCAAAATGCATGCAGCATCCGGCAACTACTCTACCGCGCTGGAATTCATCGAGCAGGCCAAGTATGCCGCCAAACAGGATGAGAAAGACCTGTCAAAGCTAATGGAAAAATACAGTGAAATGCGCAAAGAATTCAACGGCGAGCTGGATGAAATTTCAAAGGCACTTCAAAAAACCAATGCCAGCCATCCGTTTATTGAAAAGCTGTTTTCCAGGCAGCTGGAAATCCAGAGGCTGTTCTCGGAATGCAATAGCTCCAATCTAAGTGAAAAGGCGGACCTTCTGGACGATGCGGACGGCCGGTGGCTGGAAAAGGAGCTACGCTCTCTCCAGAAGGACATCTTCAAGGAATACAATGACCTCAAGGAGCAGTATTATTCCCTGGGGAATACCGGAACGCCAGGGGAGATGCTTGATTTTGAGGCATCGCTGAACCGCCTCCAGGCCGGGCAGCGTGCGGAATACGCGGTTGCTGCAATAGAATCCCTGGAAAAGCTGAAATCCAGGGTCAGCTCCCAGGCCGGCGAATCCCAAAAGGCCAGGGAGTCGGCGATTCTGGATTTTGAATCCCTGAAGAACGACCTGCTGAACGTCCTGGACAGGTACTCCAAGCAGGCTTCAGCGGCAAAGGGCACGGAATACAGCGGCATCTTCAGGATTGGGGAGAGCAGGGTAAAGTCAGCGCTTAAGGAAGCAGAAAAGGCAGTGGGTGAGGACCCGCGGCTTTTCGAAATAAAGCTCAACAACCTTCAGGACATGAAAGAGGAAATGGGCGGAACACTGGCATCTTTGGAAAATGAAAGCAGGGCAAAGCTGGAGCTGGCCACTGTGCTCATTGGAAGCCAGGACAGCCTGGATGCAGAGGAGAGGCAGCATTTTGCCGAAAAAGCGCAGCTGATTAGCAGGATGATTGAAAGTGGCGAATACGTGAATGCCCTGCGCTCCAGCAGTGCCCTGGCCAAGGAGGCTGAGTCTGCGGGGCATAAGGACAACAGAGGCATCCTGGTGCTTGCTGCCAGCGGACTGGCTATTATGGCAACAGTGGCGGTTTACATCCTGAAAAAGAAAACAGACAAAAAACAGAAGAAGCCTTTGCGCAAGCTGAAGAGTTTTGAAGAAGAGAAGAACCCATTCCCTGCAACAGGCAAGCTTCCGAATGATTAAATGCTTTCATCGGGCAATTTATGTTGGTGGGGGTGGAAACGGTAATCGCCCTGCTGGTGGTGCTGGCAGTGGATGTTCTGAAGCGATACAAGACCACGCCCCGGATGCAGCGGGCATGAAAAGGTTTAATCCCCGATTCCCTTTGCGGACACCCTGAAAACTGCCTCCCCTTCCGGAAGGTTTGGTGAATCCACCAGCCTTGCAATCCTTTTGTCTTCCTTGCTTTTTCTTACATACAACCTGTAGGTGGAGTTGTGTACCAGGAAGCCGTTTGCCACGAAGTTTTCGTTTCCGGCTACCTGGATATCATAAAGCATTTCCTTGTTTTCCTTTTTGCTGATTTCCTTTACCTTCTCCAGCCTGATGTCCGATTCCAGAAGTCTCCGGACAAATCGGATTTCGGGGCAGCCGATGCCCCTTTCCTTGAACAGCCTGACCAGGCCATCCGCTTCCCTGACATTAATATGCCGGTAGCTTTTCTTTTTTACAATCAGGGGCAGTTTGAAATGCTTCAGAAGCCTTCTGGCATCCTTCCTGCTTATCGGGATTGTTTTCCTGGTGGAGGTTTTCTCATAGTGCCTGGACCATTTTTCAAGCAGTTTGCTCTTGTCTTCTGCGGTCATTCCTATCAGTCTGGCGTACTTAACCACTTCCTTCCCATCAATCAGCATCTGGAAGGTGCCATCCTTTCTTCTCCGGATGCTGGCAAAGATACCGAACCTCAGTATCATCATCTGGATGTACTTCAGGGTCTGCTCTTCCTTCTGAACTATCTGGATTCTGGAGCGGCTCTTTGACACATATCCCTCTGCATCCGCAAATCCCCGGATAAACGCTGCAACATGCTCCTTGGGAGACCTGGAAACAAGCTCCCAGGCATCTGTCTCCCTGAAAAGCCGGACAACCGCTCTGCTGTTGACGCCAAGCTGCCAGCAGTTTTTGCCCTTAACCCTGCTGGCCCCTTCTTTCAGCCCGAACTCCTTTTCAATAATTCCTGCATACCTTTCTAGGACCTCTCTTCTCTTATCCCGGAATCTTATGGAGTTTTTGCCAAGGTTTCCGTCTCCCAGGAAGTATCCAAAGAGCTGGGAAAGCCCTATCCCGAGCCTGGACGGAAGCATCATCCTTCTGTGTCTGCGGGAGTGTGCCGGCTGAACACAATCAATCTCTTCACCCAGCACTGGGGAAAGCCGGGCAACCGTTCCTGCTTCGGTGGGCTGTCCCTGGCTCAGAACCCCCCCGGACTGCCTTTCGTTGATGTCCAGGCTGGTGCATATTCCCTCCCTGCAAAGCCCTTTTCTTCTGAATTTGTCCACGAGGGCATCCCTTCCGGGCGCAATAACTGCGAGTTCGTTTGTTTCTATTTCAGGCAACGGCTGAATCTTTCCGCTGAAGTCCATGGCTCCGGCGTGGACCAGCCAGTCTCCCCTGCATATGTCCTTTGCCCTGACTTCCTTGATTTCAAACCCATCCAGCATGAAGAACCGGTGCATTCCCGAAGCCCTGATTATGGAATCGGTTTTGATTTCATAAACCTCTTTCATCTTGTCTTTTCCAACCTTTGCCTGTATCCCCTTTTCCTCGTTTTTGAGCTCTTTGTTAACACTGACCACCTTGTCGTGGATGCTTAAATCGCGGATTGTTTTTATGGTTCCGTCTCCCAGCTGGATTAAGCTATCCGGGGTGAGACACATGTGGGCCAGCACGTGCCCTCCAATCGGTGTGGTCGGGTCCCCGAAAAGAATACCGGGGTTGTCCATAACCTGGTTGGTAACATATACCGCAAGGTTGTACTTCTCAGCCATTTTCTGCAGCATGTGAACATGCTTGTTCAGCTTCTGCTGCCGCTCCCCGAGGGCCCCCCTGCCTACATAGTCAGCCCTGAAATGGGAGGTCAGTGAATCCACCACAATCAGCTTGATATTGTTTTTCTCTATGAGCTCGGCAGCCCTTTCTATCAGGATTATCTGGTGGTCGCTGTTTTCTGCCCTGGCAACATGGATGTTCCTGAGCACGCTCTGGGACTCCAGCCCCTGGCCTTCAGCCAGCTGCACAATGCGCTCAGGCCGGAAGGTGGCTTCTGAATCAACAAAGAGCACTGCCCCTCCAAGGCCCCCCTCCTCAGGCTTTTTCTGCACGTTTACTGCAAGCTGGAAGCCGAGCTGGGAATTATGCAGCAGCATGGGCCTGAAACCGCCTATGAAATTATGCGTGTCTTCGACTTCAACATCATAAACAAAGTCGTTGTATGGCACAATTGCTTTTGAGACTATTTTTTCCCAGCGGAAGCCTTTCTCTTTTAACATCTTCAGGGTTTTAAGGTCCTTTAACAGCTGTTTATCATTCAATGTTTCAAGTATCATCTCCCTGAGCATGGTTGCAATCCTTCCAATCATGGTCGGCGCAACTTTCTTTCGATGCAAATAATTGGCAATTGTATTCTGTTTGACTCCCAACCTTTCCACAATGGTCTTTGTCTGGAAAGGAAGCTCTTCTAAAGATTCCAGAATTTTCTCGCTGGTGGGGGCCCCTAATTCCTGTAGCCATTTTTCCATGTGCCGTATCCTTATGTTATAGTATTCCAGGACCAGTTCCATTGTCTGCTCTGTCATAATCCGGGATGCTGGTTTTCGTGCAAGGTAATTATAATAAAGCGAGAAATATTTGCTTTCTTGCACATTGCTGGTTTTCTTGCCAAATTTGTTTTTCCTTCTTTTGCTCCCGGAGAGTCGGGAATGCAATCTTTTTATTATTGGACGGACGGCACTGGAGGGCATTCCGTATTTGGAATGCCCTGCGGTTTTGATGCTGGGACACACCGAACCAAGTTCCTTGACTGAATAACCAAGCGCTGCCTTGAATTTTTTCCTGCTTTCTGAATCCACAATAAAGATTCTGTAGAACTTCTTCCCATCCACAAACTTGGTTGTTACGGTGCAATTAACCCCTAATCTGGAAAGCAGGTAGGAAAGCTGGTTGGTCAGCTTCTTTGATTTGGTTGTCATTTCGGGACAATTGGATAAAAATCCGTCTCCATCCACATATCCACTTAGGAAAGCCCCCAAGATTTCAATATTTCCGTTCAACACTGAATCAGGGATGAATTTTGTAGATGCATTCGAAGAGATTAAATCCCCAAGAATCTTCTCTGAAGCTTTTGGAAGCAATGTAAGTCCCCGTTCCTTGTAGAATGTAGGTTCCTTTTTGAATTTCTTTTTCATGTAACTATGGAGCCTGGCCTGAATTTTTGCTTGATGATTGCTGAGGCTCAGGGGATTTGCAGTTCCTTCAGCGACAAAAAGCCCAATAAAATATGCATCATCAATGCTTAATTCAGACTCAGATTCATATTTAATCTGAACAGAGCCAACATAATCCCCCTCTTTCATGAGACCGGTGGATTTCCACTGAAGACCGTTTTCATTTATTGTGAAAAGCGGATGCTGTTCGGTTAACTCCAATTCAGTGCCCCGGTCCGTCCGTACCTTGACTATTTTATTTACTTTTTCCCGGTAAAGCCCCATCACTTTCTTCCTTACGAGTTCTCCTTCTTTGTCCAGACTAAGTACAAATATATCTCTGCATGGCCTGGATGCAACCCCCCCGTCCAGTCTGTTTTCTTCTGTTTTGTATTTGTCATACAGGTGCATTATGTCATCTATGTGGGCTTTACTGGAATTAAAGTACATTACGGGTGTATCTTTTGACACACATTTTCCGGAGCTGAATTTTCCGTACATCTCCGTAATTGCCATTGTTTCCACTCCCCCGCCAAGCAGGTTGTTCAGGGAGCTTGAGCTGGTTGTTATCTTGCTGATGCTTTTCCTTCTTTCATAAACATCCTCAGCAGTTTCAAAACCTATGTCCACCATGGTCTTTGCCGCAGCAATTGCCTTTTTTGCTGATTCCACACCAAGGCCGGCAGCTTCTGAAAGCTCATGGGGCTCTGCTGCGGCGATTGCCGGGAATTCGCCGTATCCAGTTGCCCTCAGTTTTTCCGCAGTTACCTCTCCAATGCCCGGAAGGTCCTCCAGGTCCCTGTAATATTTGGTTTTTTCATCTCCCATTCAGCCCACCTTATTTTCTGTCATTCGGAAATACAAGCAGCTTGAGCTGCCCAATCCTGAGGGTATAGAATTCATTGCCGTTTTTGGAGATGTTCTTCCACATCCCCCCGACATTTGAGTATATTACGTTGCCGTCCCGGTCGCGGTCAGCCTGCACCACCCTCATGTCCGGCCTGTTGCTACCGCTTCCCTGGGGCTTTTCGCTGCTTTCCACCTCTTCAAACCCCTCATCGTCAAGTTTGACCTCCGTTTCTTTCATACATTTCACCTTAGTATATACTTATACTGTAAGTATATACTTAGGAGTAGATTTAACCTTATTTAAATAGCTTGAGAGAGTTCATTTCCGCGGAAGAAAGAGAATCATGCCGGCTGCAGTGCCTGGGATGAAGTCGTCTGGATTATGTCTGCGGCACCGGTAATCACTGCAATAATCACCCCGCCAATCAGCATGCTCACTGCGGCGGTCTGCCATTTGCCCCGCATGTCTGCAGGCTGGGCCTGGGCCAGGCCGTAGGTGATTCCGCCCAGGACTATAAGTATAATTGATATTATGGGGGCGATGTTCTGAAGGAATGCAGCAATGTTTGATGCCACAACCTCTAATCCAATTGCCATCGCTATTATATGATGAAAGAAGCTTTATAAATTCTACTTAGCGCCGGCAAGCAGGCGTACGAAATCCACAAGCCTGCAGGAGTATCCGTATTCATTGTCATACCATGAAGCTACCTTTGCCAGCCTTCCCTTTGCCTTGGTCAGGCTTCCGTCTACAATGGATGAAAGCGGGTTTCCTATTATGTCAGTGGACACAATCGGCTCATCTGTATAACCCAGTATGCCCTTAAGCTTTCCTTCCGCTGCCTGCTTCAGCCTGCTGTTGATTTCCTCTGCAGCTGCTTCTCTTTTCAGGAGCAGGGTGATGTCGGTCAGGGAGCCGTCCGGAACAGGGACCCGGTATGCAAGGCCGTCCATCTTTCCCTCCAAAGAAGGTATCACCGCGCCTATTGCCCTGGCAGCGCCGGTTGTTGTGGGTATTATGTTCACAGCGCCGGCCCTTGCCCTCCGCAGGTCCCGGTGGCTTCCGTCCACTATGTTCTGGTCGTTGGTGTAGGCGTGGATTGTGCTCATGAATCCGCTTTTAATGCCGAATTCATTTTCCATTACCTTGAGCAGGGGGGCAAGGCAGTTGGTGGTGCAGGAAGCCAGAGAGAATGTGTCTGTATCCCGGCTGAGTTCCTGTTCATTTACCCCCGGAACAATGGTGGCGCTGATTTCCCCTTTTCCAGGTGCCGAGATAAGCACCTTTTTTGCGCCTGCCTCCAGGTGCTTTCTGCAATCCTCCCCTGTTCTGAACTTTCCTGTACTCTCCAGCACAAGGTCAATTCCCATTTCCTTCCAGGGCAGCCTTGCAGGGTCCGGCTCGCTTATCCATTTTATCGGATAACCGGCTACCACGAAATTTCCGCCTTTTGCTTCAACAGTTCCGGGAAACCGGCCGTAAACAGAATCATACCTGAAAAGATGCACGTGGTTTTCAACCGGGCTGCGGGTGTTTATTGCCACCACATCGAAATCCCTGCCCAGTGCATTCTGCTTGATTGCAGCCTTAAGAAATGATTTCCCGATTCTCCCGAATCCGCTGATTGCCACCTTCATTCATATTACCCCATGATTAGCAGTTATATCATAAACCTTAATCTATTAAGGCTTTTAGCGTTGTGCAAAACGCCATGTTATATATAATTATGTACGAAATATTGCCCATTAAGGTGATGTTATGAAAGTGAATCTGAAAAAATTGGGAGCAGTTGTTGCAGGGGCAACAATCCTGGCAGGCTCAGCCGCCTTTGCCGGGCTTACTTTTGGTTCCACCACTTTGGTGGACGACCAGGGTGCACCTGCGGCAAAGGTAGTCGTGGGAGCAGGAGCACATGCAAGTGAT
>WJIU01000034.1 GCA_014730115.1 Microcaldota archaeon | reverse complement strand
GGTGTTGGCAGGAAAACCGCCAACATAATCCTGGCCAGGGCATTCGGCAGGAACACCCTGGGGGTGGATGTCCACGTCCACCGCATCAGCAACCGGCTGGGGCTGGTTAAAACAAAAAAGCCGGAAGAAACCGAGCAAAAACTTGTGGAAATTGTGCCGCCCCGTTATCTGAAAGAGCTGAACCTTGCTTTTGTGGCATTCGGCCAGACCGTCTGCCTGCCAAGGAATCCAAAGTGTGAAGAATGCCCGCTAAACCAGATTTGCAGGAGAGTCGGGGTGAAAAAGCCCTGTGGGGAATGCAGGCACTAAAGCATTTTCACTATCTTGGTCTGGAAGGAGTCAAATCCCGCATTCTTCATTTTATGGACAATCTCCCGGGAATGATATTTATCCCTTCCCAGTGCGATGCAGCATCCTCCCCCTCCTCCGCCGGTGAGCTTTGCTCCGAGTGCGCCTTCATCAAGTGCCATTTTGTTTACCTTTTCATTGCCCTCATCTGAAACTCCCAGCTCGGAGAGCAGTGCCTGGTTGGCGTTCATCAGGCTGCCCAGGTCTTCGGCCTTTCCTCTCTCCAGTGCATGCCTGGCGTTGCCTGCAATGCCAGTATATTCATCCATGAGCTGCTTAAACCCCACTTCATCCTGGGATTTGAATTTTTTGACCCGCCCAACCATCTTGGAGGTTTCGCTGTATTTTCCGGTGAAGGTCACTGCAAGGTCCAGGGGCTTGTACAGCTCTACGAATTCAAAGCTGTTCTCATCCGGGGTTCTGCCCCTCCTGAAAACAATGACCCCGCCATGGGTTGCGATGGTGTTGTCTATGCCGCTGGGGTTGCCGTGGAATGCCTTTTCCCCTTCATAAGCGTACTTGTTGATTTCCCTTTTGGTCAGGTGCAGGCCCCTTTCATCGGCAAGCGCATTTACCAGTGCCACACAGAATGCCGCGGAAGAGCCGAGGCCTCCGTAGGTCCTCAAGTCCCCGGTCAGCCTTACCTCGTATCTTCCATGGATTCCCATCACCGCCAGAATCCTTTCAATGCCGGAAAGGCTCATTTTTTCAACTACCTTGTGCGCGGTGACTATTCTGTTCTCATCAGAAGGCTCCACATCCACTAATACCCTGCTGGAAACCCCTCCTGCAATTGCAGGGGCTCCGTGCACCACAAAATGCTCACCGAAAAGTATAATCTTTCCCTGAGCTTCTCCATGTCCCATGCTCCTACTTACTGATTCTGCATTTATATTGCTTAGCGAAGTTATTACAAGTGTTTAAATGTTTTTATTCCATTTATTATAACATGCGAACACTCAAGGATAGGCCGGCAGGCACAAGCCGCCCCGGCCGGAAAAACCTGGAAAGGCTCAAGCATGCCCCGGATGAGGAGCTGTGGGCCGAGCTGTGCAGGAACATGTACACAATCCTCACCATGTCAAGGGAGCAGTCGGTTTCTGTGGTTTCAGACATTTTCAGTAAGTTCGGGCCGGTGTGCCCCGGTGCCGTTTCTGCCCTTAGTGCAAGGCTGGATAATGAGTGTCCCCAGCTTTCCTGCGATGAGATAGTCAAAATCAGGGAGGTGCTCGGGGATGCGGCGGCCCGGCCTGTAAAACAGGGGCTTGCTGCTGATGAGGATGAAATGAAGGCCGCACTCTCCCGGAGGATAACTGGTGCAGCCCATTATGTCCTGAACGTGGCCTGCGACGATGAGAGCCTGGTGCAGGCAATGAAATCCGCGGTCCGCCATATGGGCAGAAAAGACCTTCCCCTTCTCCGGGAAGCCTTTGAAGAGGTTGCATTCCAGAGCGGCCTGGACAACCGGGAATCAAACCGGCTGAGAAACGTGCTGTATGAGGCCGCCCTTGGGAAACGGGAGGGCAGTGCGATGGCCAGGCTTCACCGCGTTCTTGCAGAGCTTGATGTGGTGCCGGATAAAAAGTTCTACCAGCTTCTTTCGGATTGGGTAAAGCCTTCCCGGGCCCTGCAGAACATCAGTGCAGTTGTTGATTTTTACGGGCCGGAAACTGCCTCGGACCTGCTCCGGGCCAGCATCGATGTGATTGGCCTTTCAGTGAAAGAAATAGAAAAAGCAGGGCGTATTTTCTGACTATCCCCTGGGCTTTCTTCCCCTTGCCTTGGGCGGCTTGATGTCGGGATGGGCATCGGTGAGCATGTGGGGGCTGGCGTAGGGCCGGTAGCCCACTTCTTCCAGGACTTTGCACACTATATAGGGATTTTCCTTCTGCAGTGACTTCAGGGCCTCTGATGCATTGCCGATTGATTTTCTTTTACCTTTTGTAACCCTTTTCACTTCCACATCATCCCTTTCAATGCCGGAGAAGTCAAATGCCTTGTTTACTGCGCTGTAGTTTATGTTTCCCAGTATTGCCGAGACCTCGTAGTCCCTGGCCTTGTCAACACTGAGCTTTTTTATCGCAACCCAGTCTTTGTACTTTCCGATGAATGCAATCTGGTCGCCGGTATTTTCCTCCTCCGGTTTCCAGGACGGCATTTCCCGGAACTTGAATTCAACCTCTGCATTTGTCAAAAGCCGGTTGAAAAGATAGGAATCTGCGGCCGGCTTGAGCTTGGGCTCCTTCAGCATTTGTTTCAGCAGCCGGTTCCAGGCAGTTGAGTTTTTGTCAAGAAACCTGCACACTGCAGGAATGCCCCTGCCTTCCGGCTTTGCAAATGCATCAATTGCACCGGTGTCGATGCCGGAAAGCAGGTAGGAGTGCGGCTCTATCTCCGAGCTTATCCTGGAGAGCACTGCTGCAACATCCTCCGGCTTCCTGTTGCTCAGGTCATAATTAATCCCAATCTTCAAATCCCTGTACTGGCCGGCAAATATCACTTCGTCTCTTCCAATCATTTCAATAACCTGTTTCTGCTACCGCTTTCTAGTATAAAAATGTTGTCCAGCTGTTCCTTTATTAAACATTTTAGGGTAAGCCGATAGTATGGCGAGACGGCCCGGAAAGCGGTTGGCCCACAAGAAAAAGGAAAAGGCCAAGAAAGGAATCTACGACGAGAAAAAGCAGGAGGAGAAGCGCAAGGGAGCCCTTCCCACGAAAAAAGTTGCAATAATTGTAGGCAGGGCGTACACACTGGAGGAAATCCAGGAGCTGATAGCGGCACTCTCCAGCGAGGCACTTGACGTCCAGTTTGAGGCAGTGTCTGAATTCGCGGAAAACCAGGGCAGGATTTCAGAAGGGGCAGCCAAGGAGCCGGAGGTTTCGGGCACAGAGATTGTGGACCTGGTTGTGGCGGCCGTTCTAAAAAGCGAGAAGGAAATGCTGGAGCGCTTTGAAAAGGAAAGAAGGGCAAAGGCTCTCAGCTTTCTTGCAAAGTCCGGCTCTGTGCCTGAGCACATCCAGAAAAAGGCGGCCGAGGCGCTGCAGAGGATTCTGCCGGAAGAGGCTGAAGCTCCCAAAGAAGAAAAGGAACCGGAGATAAGCCTGGAGAAAGCCCCCTACGGCATTGAGGAGGCCAAGGCCCTGGCCAGGAATATGGAAAGCAAGGCAAGGAGGCTCAGGATTGCTGCAGCAGTGAAGTTCATCAAGGACTATCCAAGAATTACCCCTACTGTTGCAAAGGCACCTATGATGACTGTCACCTCGGTTACTGAAAAGGCAATAGTCATCATCAAGGAAAACACCGACAAGGTGCTGGACATGATGGCCAAGAAAAGGATGCTGCCCGCACTCCTGTTCCTGGCTTCCCTTGCACAGGTGCCCATGCAGATAAGAAAGAAGGCGGAAAAGACTGCGGAGCGGCTCAAGGCAGAGCTTCCCGAGCCCAGGCTTCACAAGGTGGAGGCTCCAGAGGCAGAAGTAGAGGCGCCCCAGCCTGAACCTATGGAGGTCCGGGAGGAAGAGCCTGCCATGGAAACTCCTGCCCCCCAGGCCATGACTATCTGGGATGTCAAGGCAATGATGAGGGGGCTGGATGTCCGGTCCGCCCGGGCAGTCCTTGCCGCAATGAAATTCCTTCAGAACTATGACCAGGTGACAAAGGAGATATCCAAGGCCCCGATGCTCACCGTAACCGAGGTGACCAAAAAAGTAGCGGACATCGTGGAGACCAACCGCACCAAGATACTGAAAAAGCTGAAGGAGGCGAAAGACGTAAATACAATCAATTTCCTGGCAAACTCCAGCAAGTTCTCCAAGGAGACCAGGAAGCAGGCAACCCTGCTTCTCAAGAGGATGGTTGAGAAGACCGATGAAAAGAAGGAGGCCTTCAAAAAGATGCTTCCGCCATTTGAAGAGGATGAGGATGATAATCAATAATATAAATCTAACCAAACATTAGCTTTTACCACGCCTCCGTAGCTCAGAGGTAGAGCGCGTCCTTGGTAGAACCTTTTTGGGAAACAGCAACGAATGAAATTTCGTTGTGCCCCAAGAAAGAATTATCTTTCTTGTGGGAAGCTTCACCAAAAAGCATCTGAAGAGGACGAGGTCGCGAGTTCAAGAAACTTTTGTCCTATGCAGACTCCTGCCAAAAGTTTCAGCAAAAGGCATGAG
>WJIU01000033.1 GCA_014730115.1 Microcaldota archaeon | reverse complement strand
GCTGTCCACGGCCGGTTTACAAATCTCCTTACCAGAACCGGATTGCAGGCGATGGCATCAGGCACCTCTTTCAGGACACTGCCCTTTCCCCTATCCTTTGCCACGGACTGCCTTTCGGCTGCTATTTTGTTTGTTCTCTTGATTTCTCTCAAACATCTCATTCGTAACACCCGGCAAAACCTTAATAAATTCCTATATTTATATTTTTTTGATAAAAAAATTCCAAAAGGAATAACATGTACGATTTGCGGAAAATCGGGAAAATCCGGAAAAGGCTTGGCCTTACCCAGAAGCGGCTTGCCGCCCTTGCCGGCGTTTCCCAGTCACTGATAGCTAAGATAGAGTCGGGGAAGATTGACCCGGCTTACTCCAAGGTAGTGCAGATTATGGCTGCGCTTGAGGAAAAGCAGAGCAGGGAGAAAAAGACCCTGGAGGATGTGATGACAGAGAAGATAATATCCGTAAAACCGTCAGACAGTGTTGAAAAGGCAGTGCGCTTCATGCGGGAAGGCGACATATCCCAGATTCCTGTTCTGGATGCCGGCAGCTGCGTGGGCAGCCTTTCGGACAGCAGCATAATGGAGCTGCTTTCAGAAGCACGCGGAAGCCTGGGGGATGTCATGGTGGGCGATGTAATGGCCGAAAGCTTCCCGGCACTTCCATCCACATCGGTTATTGACATTGCGGCAGATATCCTCAGGCACTACCCTGCCGTTCTTGTAAAGAAAAACGGCCGGCTGGCCGGCATCGTGACCAAGGCAGACCTTCTCAGGACCCTGTAGATTCAGGCGGAAACACCCGGCTACTCCTCCTTTTTCCTGCTTGCAAAGGAGTATGCCAGGGTTCCGGTTATTGCAAATATTGTTGCCATCATTATCACCACAATCAGGTCGGAAAGCCCGGGATGTCTATGCCCTCCTGGGCAGTCACAAAGGCAAGGGTTGCAGCCACATAGCCCCTTGGAACCATGACAGATAATTCCCTGTCCATCCTGGAAAGGAGCAGGGATGACACATACCTTGCCGAAATTATGGGGAGCAGTATCCCGGCGATAAGAAGCAGCGGCGTCTGCTGGATGGGGGAGACATTGAATGTCACGCCCAGGAGCACAAAGAAGAATGCGAAATCAGAATGCACTGCCCTGATGGAGTATATTATTTGGTTGAAGCTTGACCTTTCGGAATCCCTTTTCCACGGCCGGATATACCTGTCCGGCCGGTAACAGTTTCCCAGGAAGAGGCTGAAGACAAAGATGGTGATGATGGAGTTTCCACTGATATACCCTGCCAGGAAATCCCCTGAGAAGCTCCATCCCGGATTCCCCTTCCTTTCGTATGCTCCTGGCCGCAAAACTTTATATTGCTTTTAATTCCGGGATTTCAGGCTGAATGGAAGTTTCCTTCCCTGTCCCTTTTGAATTTATGGGTCATATCAGCCTTGCAGATGAAAATGCCATCCTTGCTCTTTACCATCGGGGACCATAGGCCCTTGTATATATGGCAGTGCGGGCATGCTGGAACTCTGTTCATGGGGGTTCACCTCTGGTCTGGCCTACCCCTTATCGCGGCAATCCTTTATAAACACTGGCGCCTTATTCTCTGGCATGAGAGGAATTATTGTTTTTGCAGCACTGTCCCTGCTTTTGCTGGGCTGCACCGGCAACGGCGAACAGATGACCTGCGAGGAATACTGCAAGACATTGCCCCATGTGCAGTGCGTCGGGCACTGGAACATCTCCGGGACCTATCCTGAATGCACCTGCCAGTATGTGTGCGAGACCCAGGAGCAGGAGGAGCCCCCGGAAAACGTAACAGAGGAGCCGGAGCAGAACGAGACCACTGAGCCTGAGCAGAATGAAACTGAAGAGCCGGAGCAGAACCAGACCGGAGAGCCAGGGCAGAATGAAACCCAGGAAGACGGGGATGACTACGAGCCCCTTGCCGAGACCACCAACAAGACCATCGGGGAGATGATGGAAGATGTAATGGAGGACCTCAGGACTGACTTTTACAGCGAAAACTCCGGGAGCTTCCAGATGGACAGCTTCACCTGGAGAAGGATTCAGGAAAACTATTCTGCCGGGGATATTGTCTTTGACGAGGCCCCTTCCTCAGATGTGGAGTTTGACGGCACAGTGATAGACACCATCAAGGCATCCGGCTATTATGTTTTCACAGAAACTGAAGAGGATTGGTCGGAGGCATACGGATTTGCAATCTTCCGTGATGCAGCCACCATGCTGGACACCTACACCGGCACCGATGCGTTTGAGGTGTGGTACTTTTCAGACCTTTCAGAGTACGAGCTGGACAACTGCTGGATTTATGAGAAGGTGCTCCAGAGGGATGAAGGCACCGGAGCCTATATATCCACCTATTACTTCCAGTGTGAAACAATAGAAGAAAAGTAAGACATAAGACATTCTGGTTGCGGGGCACATATCCCCTGACTTTTATTTATTTATACTGATTTCAGGAACCCGTCCTGTCCCAGCTTGAACTTGTGCTGCGGGTTTGCGGTACACTGATAATGGTCGCCCCTGTCTCTCAGCGGCGAGTGCATTCCGAAACCCATAGAACATTCCGGGCATCCCATTGTACATGCATTTTCCATGGGTATCATCTTTTTCTGGTCGTTATTCCTGCATTTGCAGCCCAGATTTAAAAATCCTTGTAAAGCTTTTCTGTCTCAAAGCCATGAGGGAAGTTATATAAAGTTTGAGTAAAAATACGGAACATGAGAACTATTGTTGTTTTTGCTATATTTCTGGTTTTTGCAGGCTTGGTTTTTTCTGCACAGAATGTGAGTTCGTGTATCAACATCACGTCCTCTGACGTCTATACACTTACTGCCGACCTCCAGGGGGCGCCGAACCTTGCGAATGAAACCCTGTCCCAGGGGCGCGCCTGCATCAAGATTACTGCTTCCGACGTCGTGCTGGACTGTGACGGATACAACATCCATCACAACGACTCCATACTGCTCTACCACCGCATGGGGGTTTACATCAACAGCTCTCTTACCAACGTAACCATCAGAAACTGCCCGAGCATTTCCCACTATTACCATGGCATAGTGGCTTACCGAACCAATTACAGCATTTTCCAGAACATTTCCACATTCAACAATTCCAACGACGGGATTCTTTTCAACCAAAGCTCTCACAACCTTATAGACAACTGCACAGCGAAAAACAACTCTGCGCACGGCTTCTCCCTGAATGAGAATTCAAGCTACAATAACATCACTGGTTGTGTGGCCTTTGATTCCTCCAGCGGATTCCTCTTGAGCGGGGGAAGCGGCAACAATCTTGTCGGCAATGAAGCTTACGACAATAGTTTGGGCGGCTTGCGGGTAGTGGGACTCTACGGCTCAAACAATAACATCCTGGATAACGATGTGCATGGCAACGACAATGGAATCCTGGTGGCGGGTTTGGCCACCAACAACCTTTTTGCAAACAATACCGCCCATCAGAATACCAACGGAGTCTATATCGACGGGCCTCTTGTCAATAACAAGAGTTATGTAATAAACAACACCATCCACCACAATACTGCCGAAGGATTCTATCTTCAGCAGGCTTCGAATTTTACTTTTGAAAACAACACTGCCCACAGCAACACAAACAACGGGTTCCTGCTGAGACAGTCCCTCAATAATGATTTCACCAACAGCACCGCATACAACAACAGCCAGGCTGGTTTGCTGGTTTCAATATCTTCAGGGTTTAACACTTTCCATGCAGGCACATCAAGGAACAACACGTTCGGAATCTCGGTTGTAACCAGTTCTTACAACAACACATTTTCCAGCTATAACGTCTTCAACAACGGCAACGGAACCTACCTTCTGGGTGCATTTAATACTACAGTGCTGGATTCAGAAATCTACGACAGCCAGTCATTTGGAGCATGGATTCAGGAGTCCAACCACACCAATTTCACCAATGTGCACATCTACAACAGCAGCAACCAGGACTTTTTCGCAGGCAACACCAATCCCGGAATACTGAATATAACCAACCTCGTTATTGACAATCCCGCCGGCGGGTATGTCAATTTCACCAACCTTACAATCCACGATGTAATTGAGCCCGGCAGTTCGTTTGCGATTAAATGGACTTCCAATTCCACCGCCCTTCCGGCAGGAATGCTTTCTTTCAACGGCAAATTCCTGAATATTACCTCCCCTTCTGTGCTTAACACTTCCATCCTGGATAAAGTTGTCTGGCAGTGGACCGGTGGGGAGCTTTCGGGCTATGTAGAGAACATGCTTGAGCTCTGGAAATACAATGCGTCCGGCTGGACTATGCTCAACAACAGTCCGGCTGCCAATACCCTCACAGTTTTCAACCACGACCCCACCAGCGACTACGGCATTCTTCATCCTGACCTTAATGGATGCATGCTGATTTCCTCGCCCGGCAGCTACCAGCTGTCCCAGGATGCATCCGGCGCACCCATCATGGTTCCCGGATACGACAGGGCCTGCATTCTGGTGAATTCCTCGGATGTCATCTTTGACTGCCAGGGATACTCCATCACCGGCAACAATTTTACGGGCAACGGCATTTACGTGGTAAATAGCAACACCACCTATAACCAGACCAACATCACCGTGAAAAACTGCCCTTCAGTAAGCGGGTATGAGCAGGCCCTTGTTGTCGGCGGCGTCCCGGCATCCGCCGTTTACAACAGTTCCTTCTACAATATTACTGCATTTAACAACACCGGCTCACAAATAGGGGGAAGCACTGCAGGTGCAGTTTCCCTGAACGTAATTGTTAAAGGAACATTCGAAAATATCACCGTGAGGAACACCACCCAAAAAAGCGGTTTCACATCCTTTCTCTGTGTTGACTGCCATTTCAATAATATAGAATCTTACAACAACAACCATTCAGGTAATATTCTTGCACTGACCATTAACTCCTCAGCTACAGATATGGAGAGCTATGGGAATAATGATTATGGGCTGCGCCTGATAGGTTCCCTCAACCTGTCAGTTATGAATACAACGACCTATGACAATGGCAACCACGGAACAGAGCTGGCCGGCTTTAATGATTCAGTTTTCGATTTCCAGTCAAGCAACAATTCCGGCAATGGAGTCTACATCGTCAATTCATCAAATTCAAACATTACCGACGGCGTAATCCACAGCAACGGGGAAAATGGGCTATTCATCAACAGCTCCCAGTTCATTCTTGTCAGGAACGTTACATCCTACAACAACACCGCGGACGGCTTCCTGTTTGACGGCCTGGACAACGGCACTCTTGGGCTGCTGTCCACCTACAACAACACTGATGACGGCTTTGACTTCGAGGCTGCATCATTCGGAGAGATTTCCACAAGCTCTGCATACAACAATACCGACAACGGCTTTGAGATTACCAATGCCGCCATGCTAAACATGAACTTCACCAACAACACCGCAACTGACAACGGAGGGAAGGGCTTCATTGTTAATGGAGAGGGTACCGACGTCATCCTTTTCAACAATTCAGCCACATACAATTCAGAGGAAGGCTTTGAGTTCAACCAGCTTGACAGCACCGGGATGTACAACAACACTGCCATGTACAACACCGGCTCCGGCTTTGCACTGGTGGGCTGCACCGCAGACACCCAGCCGTTTGAGAACAACACTGCAACAGGAAACGGCGGGGACGGAATCTATGTGGAGAGCAGCGAGCTCAGGTTCAACAGCAACCTGGCCCAGGCAAACAACGGCTCCGGATTCAGTTTTGACG
>WJIU01000004.1 GCA_014730115.1 Microcaldota archaeon | reverse complement strand
TTTTTGCTCGGTTTCTTCCGGCTTTTTTGTTTTAACCAGCCCCAGCCGGTTGCTGATGCGGTGGACGTGGACATCCACCCCCAGGGTGTTCCTGCCGAATGCCCTGGCCAGGATTATGTTGGCGGTTTTCCTGCCAACACCTGGAAGGGAAAGAAGACCCTTTCGGCTGTCCGGAACCTTTTTATTTTCCAGCTCTCTGCAGACCTTCACAAGGTTTTTTGCCTTTACCCGGTAAAATCCGACCCCGTAAAGCAGCTGCTCCAGCCTCTTTCTTCCAAGGGCAAGGATGCCGGCCGGCGTTTCCGCCTTCCGGAAAAGCCTTTCCACTGCTTTGGAAGTGACTTCATCTCTGGTGCGTGCGGAAAGCATGGTGAAGACAAGAATCCTGAACGGAGTTTTGCTGGTGGAGTGCTCTGCCTGGAAAACGGGGGCCTTCCGCTTTTTTGCCTCCTTGTGCATCTGCCTGAGAATCCAGCCTATTCCCCGGGCCTTATCGCTGTGCATATTGTTTTCTTTCCTTTCAAAACGGCCTTAATCCTCTCCGGGTCGGCCTTTACAATATAAGAGGCAGTGTCCAGGCCCAGGAGCTCCTCCACCTTTCCCTTCATTGCCCCGGTTACATCCTTTCTTGCTGTCCGGAGGTGTTTTGATACTTCCGGGAAATTGGCTGCAGATATCTCCGGGATGATATTGCCCCTGTCGTCAACCACTCCTCCGACATTGGTAACAAATACGAGCACATCGTCCTTGCCGGCAAGCCTTGCCATAATCTGGTCTCCGGAGCAAACCGAGCCACCGAGGCTGCTGTCCGGCACCATGTCCCCGTAAAGCACCGGTAGAAAGCCTGATTCCAGATAATCAAAAATAATTTCTTTCCTGAATTCGCTTATCCTTCTGTTGTCCTGCCTGAGCACCGCTGCCGGCGGAATTGAGACCGCTGGCACGCCCTGGGCAATCAGCTCTTTTACCACGATAAGGGAAAGCTCGGAGCAGGATGCATGGGCATCTGCAAATCCCAGCCTCTGGGCATCACCATGGACCCCCTCATTTATCCTGTGCCTTAGCACAACCGCATGGCCGAAAGAGCCTGCCCCGTGAACCAGAACAAGGTTTCTCTCCCCTTCTTTCCACAGGGAGGCCATTGCCTTTGCAAGCTCCCTTATCTTGCCGGACCGTGCCCTGCGGTAGCCTTTTTTGTAGGTTATTGCACTGCCTCCCAGCTTGACAATCTTCATGATGAAAAACAACAGCAAAAAAGCACTTAAATGAACATTATGGGACAGTTGTCGGAAAAGCCTGGTTTGTTGGTATATTTTATAAAGGGAAGATTGCAACCTGACTATTATGAGAATACTGGTAGCAATAACCGGGGCCTCGGGCCTGGAGTACGGCCGGAGGCTGGTAGAGGTCATTAAGCAGAACAAAAAGGCAGAGATATGCACAGTGATAAGCTCTGGTGCAAAAAAGGTGGCGGCAGCAGAGGGAACCGGGCTTCCCCAGGCAGACTATAAAGAAGACGACTTTTCCTGCCCCTACGCATCCGGCTCCAACCCGCCTGATGCAGTAGTTGTGATACCCTGCTCCCTGAAGAGCCTGGGCGAGATTGCAAACGGTGTGGGAAACAACCTCATCAACCGGGCTTCCGAAGTTGCACTCAAGGAAAGGAAAAAGCTCATCCTGGTAGTAAGGGACACCCCTTACTCTCTTATAACTATCAGGAATATGGAGGGGGTTACCCTTGCCGGCGGCGTGATTCTTCCTGCAACTCCGGGATTCTACGGAAAGCCTGAAAAAGTTGACGACCTGATTGACTTTGTTGTTGCCAGGGTGCTGGACCAGCTGGGTCTGGAGCACTCCCTTTCCAGAAGGTGGAGGGAATGAGAACGTTCCGGGATTTCATAGAGCAGCTTAAGGAAAATGATAGGATGGCAGTCCTGAAAAGGCCTGTGTCCAGGAACCTTGACCTTGCCGGGCTGATGCATTCGCTGGAGGGCAGACCGGTTTTTGCGCCCGAAGTGAAGGATTCAGACTTTGCAGCAGTGGGGAACGTGTTTTCCACCAGGGAGCTCATAAGCGACTACCTTGGCATCAGCAAAGGGGAGCTGGTGCCGCTTATGGTAAAGGCAACGGAAAACCCTGAAAAGCCAGAGCTGGTTGAAACAGGCCCGGTGCTTGAGAACACTGATGATGATGTCAATCTCCACAAGCTGCCCATCCCTGTCCATGCGGAAAGGGACGGGGGTCCCTACATCTCTTCCGCAGTGGTCATCGCGCAGGACAGGGAGCTGGGGAGGAACCTTTCCTTTCACCGGATGATGGTGATTGGAAACAACAAAGTGGTTATGCGAATCCTGCCCCGCCACCTCCATGAATTCATTGAAAGGGCAGGCGGGGTGCTTGAGGTTGCGTTTGTGGTGGGCGCTCCCATAAACGTGCTCCTGTCTGCTGCAGTATCCTCCAGGCTGGGGCAGGACGAGCTGGAGTACGCCAATGCCCTTGCACCGGTGAAGACTGTGCGGCTGGGCAACGGCATAGAGGTCCCTGCCCACTGCGAGTTTGCATTTGAGGGAAGGATTACCAGGGAGATGCATGACGAAGGGCCTTTTATCGACCTTACCGGAACCTATGACATTGTAAGAAAGCAGCCGGTGATGGAGATAAGCAGGATGCACCACCGGAACAATGCGCTCTGGCACGTGCTTCTGCCGGGAGGGCTGGAGCACAAGGTGCTGATGGGCATGCCCAGGGAGCCCACCATCTTCAACGAGATTAACAGTGTTTGTGAATGCAGGGGGGTAAATATCACCCCGGGAGGCTGCTCCTGGCTTCATGCTGCTGTTTCCATCAAAAAGAAATCAGAAGAGGACGGAAAAAAGGCAATAGAAGCGGCCTTTGCCGGGCACAAGTCGCTTAAGCACGTGGTGATTGTGGACGAGGATATTGACGTTGACGATATTGCGGATGTTGAATGGGCGGTGGCAACAAGGTTCCAGGCAGACCGGGACCTGGTGGTAAAGGAAAACCAGAAAGGCTCTTCCCTTGACCCCAGCGCAGACCCGGAAACCCGGAAAACTACAAAGATGGGGCTGGATGCAACCATGCCGCTGGAAGGCAAAACAGCATTTGAAAAGGCGGAGTGGAAAAAGGTTGATGCCAGGGATTATCGATAAACTGGAAATCAGGATGTTTTTGCGGTGTGACAATGGTTAATCTCAGCAAGGAAGAGCAGAAGATGTTTGATGGCGAAGTAGGGGAAGCCGCACGCCAGTCCATGGAGATTCTGGTGGCCATGGGCAAAATCTATGATGCAGAAAAGATGATTCCGGTCTCCAGCGCACAGGTTTCGGGCGTTTCATACAAAACTATTGGAGATGCAGGACTGGAATACCTGCAGGACCTTGTCCGGAAAGGAGCTAAAACGAGGGTGCCCACCTTTCTCAATCCTGCAGGAATGGACGAAGCCCAGTGGAAGGAGATGGGAGTGCCCGGGGATTTTGCAGAAAAGCAGCTGGAAATCCTGGATGCATACTCAAAAATGGGAATTATGAAAACCTGCACCTGCGCACCCTACTTTATAGGCATAAGGCCCAGGGAGGGCGAGCATGTTGCCTGGGCAGAGTCCAGCGCAGTTTCCTTTGCCAATTCAGTTCTTGGAGCCAGGACCAACCGGGAGGGGGGGCCTTCAGCGCTTGCCGCGGCAGTCTGCGGAGTGACTCCTGCCTATGGGCTTCATTTGGATGAGAACCGGAAGGCAAACATCGTTGTTGATGTTCAGTGCGAACTGAAGACTGCAGCCGATTTCGGGGCCCTTGGCTCGGCAATAGGAAAGCTTGCCAAAAGAAAATACCCTGCATTCAGGGGAATCAAATCCGCGACCGAGGAGCAGCTCAAGGTGCTTGGTGCATCCATGGCTGCAACCGGCTCGGTGCCGATTTACTTTGTGGAGAACATTACGCCGGAATACAACATTGCTGATGATGCCGGGCAGATGACATTCACTGACTTCCAGCTGAGAAGCTCAAAGGATGAGCTGGATTCCGGCGAAAAGCCCCAGCTGGTTACCATTGGCTGTCCCCACGCCTCCCTGGAGGAAATCAGGGAGATAGCCGAAATGGTCCAGGAAAAAAAGCCCACAACTGAATTCTGGGTGTGCACTGCCAGAAAGCTGAAGGATGAGGCGGGCCGGCTGGGATACACAGAAAAAATTGAGAAAGCCGGGGGAAAGGTAGTGGCCGACACCTGCATGGTGGTCTGCCCCCTGGAAAGGATGGGCTATCATGTCACCGGGACAAACTCCGGGAAGGCAGCAAAGTACCTTCCGAGCTTATGCAGCCAGAAGGTCGCTTTTGGAAAGCTGAAAGACATACTCTACAGGTAATTTTTATGGAGATAAAATCAAGAAGCATCTCAAGGGGGAGGGCATCCGGGGAAGTGCTTATGACCATTGAGCCGCTTGGCTTCCTGGGGGGCGTGGACCCTGAAACCGGCGAGGTGATAGAGCCCTGGCATCCGCTGAAAGGAAAAAACATTGCAGGGAAGGTGCTGGTTTTCCCGAACGGAAAGGGCTCCACAGTAGGCTCCTATGTGATGCTGCAGCTTGCAAAAAACAACAAAGCACCGGCAGCGATAATCAATGTAGAGGCAGAGCCCATAATTACTGTGGGTGCAATCATCTCAGGGATACCAATGGTGGACAGGCCGGAAAAAAACGTCTACCAGCTGGTAAAAGACGGACAAAGGATTGAAGTAGACGGAGACAACGGGCTTATCCTTCTATGACTTCCACCACATGAGTGGGTATTGACGCTATTGCATCCATGACCCTTACCCTTACTTCATCTGATTTGTGCTTGGCAGCGGCAACCAGGACATGAAGCGCCTTGGGGTCCCCTACCACCTTAAGGGTTTCTGCAACTATGCATTTTGTGCCATCCCCCCATTTCCTGAATGCTTCAAAAAGTGCGGGAAGTGCCTGCTTTGCCTTTTCAGGGTCATCCTTCGCGATATCGTGGACTTCCATGACTGCGAACCACCGGTCAACAGGCCCGCCGTGCCTGATATCATCTATTATTGCGGGGATGTTCCTTTTGGTGGTCGGCCTCCCGGTCCTGGCTTTCTTGAGTGTATCCACCATGGGGCTGTATCCGGATGGGAAGGTGCCCTTTTTGCTTATGGAATCATTGCCCGTGAGTGTCTGTTTCATAAAAATCAAGAATATATGTGACTCAAAATGTTTATAAATGCATTCAAGAAGTTGCCAGCTCTGGTGTGAAGATAAAGCTGACCCTCCATTTCTCATCCTTTTCCAGGCAGACCGCTGCTCCGTTTGTAAACGAAATGATATCCGCATCAGCATCGCCTGCAACCAGAAGTGAGGCCAGCCTGTTGAGATGGGGCAAGTGCCCAACCAGCATAAGGTTGCCCTCCGATGATTCAACCATCTTCTTTGCAATCTCCGGGTCGTCCAGGGGCTTCAGCCCTTCCTCTTCTGATGAAGAAGCGTGGGTGTTGTAGCTGGCAAATATGTCCGCGGTCTGCTTTGCCCTCAGCTTTGGGGAATGGTGAATCCTGTGTATGTCCACGATTTTTTCAGAACGTGCTGCCACATGGTTGACCATCTCCTTGCCGTTCGTGGTGAGAGGTCTTTCCGGGTCTTCTTCCTCATCCTTTGATTCTCCGTGCTGCACAAGATAGAGTTTCATGGAGCCGTTATCAGATGCGAGATTAATAAAACAAATGGCTAAGCCGCCCTTGCAGATTCCCTTTTGATTTTCCTTCCGCTCATTGAAAGGATGTTTGGCCTTTTCTTATGATTTCTTTTGCCTTTTCCGAAAGCTCCCTGTCCGAGCCCAGCCTTGCCCTTGCAAGGGCTGCTATCTTTTTTCTTTTGCATTTCTGTGTTGTATATGCATAAGGATATTTGTCATAGTCTATTCCCAGGTCATGGAGAAGCTGGACTGGGCTCTGGACTGTTTCTCCAGCATTGCCAAGCAGCTGGGGAAAACTGCAGATTGTTTCTTTAGAGAAGAATCTCCTGGGGAACTGATATTTTCTCCGGATGGTTTCCGGGTCTCTGCCCGGGAGGTGTGCCTGGCTTGCTATCTTTTCCGGTTTGAGGCCAAGTTCAATCAGTTTTTCATGGGATTTTCCAATGGTTTCCGGCCTGCATCCAAGCATCCCTGCCCTTAGGTTTTCATTGAGCCCGTCAAATCCTTCTCCAAGGATTTCCCTGAGGGCTTTCTCTGTTTCGCTCTGCATATGTTATAATATATGTAACAATAAGTCTATAATAAAGCACTCAGAGCTTGAAACCCTTGGGAATGTTCATAGTTTCAGGCACAGCCACGATGTGCAGCACCGTGCTCTTGAACCTCACAAGCAGGGCAAACAGCGCTGCCTTGGCAGGAAAGACACCGAATAAAGAGAATACAAGGGTAGAGCCTCCTTCGCTTAGCCCCAGCCCTGCTATGGTAGGCGAGGGGACAAACTCCAGCATTGTAATCAAAGGCTGCAGGAAGAAATAGAAAAACACCTCCGGAAAGCCCAGCTCAAGGGTAATGCCTACTGCCTTGGCTGCAAAATACCAGGAAAGTGCCCTGAATGTCCAGCTCACCAGTATCAGGGCCAGTATCTGGGGCGTCTTGTCCACTACCACATGGGACTTTTCCTGCATCCTTAAAACCACAGAATAGAACCTGGAGAGCAGGGGAATCCTCTCCGCAAAGGAAAACATCCTCAGGAACCTCCTGGAGAAAAGAATGAGCAGCATCAGCGCAATTATCATCGCAATCACAAATGCTCCGAAAATCAGCACCCAGCCCTGCTCCGGCCCTATGAATGCAACGATGAGGTAGAAAATCGCAAGCCCCCCTACAATCACCTTGAATGCAAAGTCAAAAATCTGGGGGCCGAAAATGGACAGTAATGCCTTTTCTGCAGGGACCCCGTAGTTGTACCTCATGGCAGCCGCGGTGGCAAAATAGCCGGTCCTGGACGGGGTGAAATCCGCAAGAAGCATCCCCACGAAATGGGACTTGAGGATTTCAATGAATTTGACCGGGGAATCTGCACCGTCCAGCAGTATTCCTATGCGGTAGGACATCACCAGGTCCATCCCGAAAAGTGCAGCTATGCTCAGGAGCAGGTAGAAAAGGTCCAGCTTTCCCAGCTCATTTACCACTGCCTCAACGCCAACCACATGGAGTATTACCCCGACAAGAATAACTGAGATTGCTGCATTGACAAGCAGCAGCAGTTTGTCCCGCATGTTCAGGATAGTAAGGTAAACATTTTATAGCTCCCGCAGCCTGGTGGTAAATTCCAGCTGCCGTGCATCCGGCACCAGGGAAGGCTCCGGGCCCAGCTTCTGGTTTATCCTGTTGCTGAGGCCGACTGCCGCACTCCTGACACCCTCCGGCGCATCCCCGGAAAGGCAGTTCAGGAAGCATAGGAGATTTTCAGCGCCGAGATACAGCAGGGCCAGGAGCATGCCCCTCATTTCCCCGGGATTCTTTTTCATGGTGCCCAGCCCCTCCATGGTAGGCGTATTGTAATTGGTACCAAAAAGGCTGGAATGAGACTTCTGGCAGAGTATCCAGTACTTGTTGTTGAAGAATTTCTCATAGGTGTCTTTGGAGTAAAGGCGCTTCATTGCCTTCTGAAGGCTCTGCTTCCTCCTCAGGTTCTGAAGCCTTCTTTCCCTGGTGTTGGACCATTCCCCTTTTGAGAGCAGGCTGATTTTCTCTGCCTCCAGGCCGGAAAGCTCCCTGAAAACGTGGTATGCTTCCTCTTCGGTCAGGTAGGCATACTGCCATACTATGGTCTCAAACACCGTCCTCATGTTGTTGCCAGCAGGGTCGAGCATGCCTTTCAGCACCAGCTGGTATGCGCCGGAAAGATAGATGCAGTTACGGTAGAAAAGTGCGGCAAGATGCTGCTTTTTCTCGTCCAGCCTTCCTGTTCCTGCCAGCCGGTAATAGAAGGAAAATGAAGCAGCCATCAGTTCATCCAGCAGGCTGCACTCTTCGCTGAACTGCCTTCGTGCCGCTTTCCGCACGTTGGAGTACTGCGTTTCCAGTGCCTCAAAGTCCTTTCTCAATCTATCACTTTCCCGAAGAAGAAGCAGTCCATCCCCAGCCACTGCTTTTTCAGAAGGTACTGCTCCTCAAACCCAAGCTTGCCATAGAAGCCCTTTGCCTTGTAATGGGCCATGCTCCAGCACCAGAGCTTGGGGACGCCTTCTTTCCTGCACTTCTGGATGGCATATTCCACCAGGGCGCGGCCCCCTCCCTTTCTCCTGGATGCTATTGTGTAAATCTGGCAGGAGCCCTCCACCGGCTTCAGGGCCATTGCACCCACAACGGCTCCATTCTCGCAAAGGACATAGTATCTGCCCCTGCGTATGTAGTCCATCACATGGCCGATGTCCGAATAGCCGTACTCCCTTGTGTCCAGCTCGGATATGACTCCTGAAACTTCCCTTGCATCCTCCGGCCGGGCCTGCCTTATCTCCAATAAACCACCATTACCTGCGCCTGAACACCTTTGGCCTGAGCATCCCCTCTGCCTCAAGCTCCTCGGATTCTATGAGTCCCTTGTTCTCCAGAAGGTCTAAATAGTTTCTTATCTGCCTTTTGGTCTTGGGAATTTTCTTGGTGAACCTTTCATAAAGCCCGGAAGAGCGGAGCTCCCCCTGCTCCAGTATTTCCATGATAAGAAGCTCTTCGGCAGTAAGGTTGTACTCCGGCAGCTTGAAGGCCGGCTGCTCCTGTATCACGTCTTCCAGATGCTGTATCATTATCTTCTGCTTTCCTGACTTCTCCGCGTGCTTGGCGGCCTTCCACAGCCGCTCAATGGCGGTTCTTGCCGAGCCGTTTTCCACCAAGCGGGCAATCTTGGTGAGCAGCTTTTCAGAATAGCTTCCCGGCGCAAGCGCCTTTTCAGCGCGCATCTCCAGTATCGCGAGAAGCTGCTCCTCCTTGTATTCCTTGAACTCCATCTCGGAGAACCTGAGGGAGCTCCGGACCCTGGAATCAAGCTTGGAAAGCAGCAGCTTGTTGTTGGTTATTCCAACAATGCCGAACATCAGCTGCTTTTCGTTTGCCCGGGAAACCACGTAAAGCAGCTTGTCGCTTCTAAGTCCGTCCAGCTCGTCAAGCACCAGCAGGACCGGCTTCCGGTAGTTCCGGACATATTCCCTTATCCTTGCGAAAATCTCATCCGTTGCCAGCCCCCTCCTGGGCAGGGGAAGCCTCATCTCCTCTATAATCCGGTTGTAGACTGCCATCTGGGTAGGGTTCTCCCAGCAGTTGACATACACCGGCAGCACTGCCGCGGAATAGGAGCCAAGCTGCTTCATTATGTGCCTTATGCAGCTTGTCTTCCCTGATCCGGAGGGGCCGTGGATGAACAGGTTGTCGGGAATCCCCTTCCTGAGGATGGGCTTTATGGCATCGGCAATGCCCTGCAGCTCTGCATTGCGGTGAAGAAGTCCATCAGGAACATAGTCGGGGAGCAGGATGTTCTCATCCTTGATAATTGGCGTTTCTTCCCCGCTTTCCTCGAAATAGTTGACCATGGAAGGGTATCTCATGAAAGGTTTATATTTTTGCGGAATAAAGGAATTTCCGCAGAAATCACAGGATTCCTACGTTTATAAATAAAACACTTTCTTTCCCAGAATGAATGATGAAGGATATCTGGGTAGTTAAAGAAAACGGGGAGCAGGAAAAGTTCAGCCCGAGAAAGGTAAAAAGGGCACTGCGAAGGAGCGGCCTGGGCGTCAAGACATCGCAAGAGATGCTGAAGGTGCTTGAGCCCAAGCTGTACAACGGAATCACCACCAAGAAAATCTACCAGATTGTCTACAGGCTTGTAAAGGAGCGCAAGCCCGAGGTTACCCACAAATACAACCTGAAGAGGGCACTGCAGGACCTTGGCCCGGCCGGCTACCACTTTGAGGACTTCGTGGCAAAGCTGCTTGATTCCAGGGGCTACAAGACAGAGGTAAGGCAGCACATCGGGGGCAGGTGCACCAGCCATGAGATTGACGCGGTTGCAACAAAGGGAAAGGACAAGTATATGGTGGAATGCAAATTCCACAATGAGCCCGGAACCAGGTGCAGGATTCAGTCCATCCTTTACGTGTATTCGCGCTTCCTTGACCTGGAAAAGAGCGTTCCCCGCAAGTTCACCAAGCCGTGGCTTATTACCAACACCAAATTCTCCACCGACGTGGTCACCTATGCCGAATGCATGGACCTTCCCCTGCTTGGCTGGCACTACCCCTTCAAGCAGAGCCTGGAGGTTCTCATAGACAGGACGAAATGCTACCCGGTAACAGTAATTGACATGAGCCGGAACAGCCTGAAGAACCTGCTGAAAAGAAGGATGGTAACAGTGCAGGACATCCCTGAAAGCCCCCACCGCCTCTCTGACTTTACCGGAGTTTCTCTGGGCACCGCCAAAAAGATAGTGAAAAAGGCAGAATATGCACGCTAGCCGGCAGATCTCAAATCCTAAGAACAGAGGCAGAAAATGCAGAGAATAACCGAGGTGGATGCACTCAGGGGGTTTGCATTGCTCCTCATGATTGCATACCACTTCTTCTTTGACCTCTGGTTCCTGGGTGTTGCAGAGATAAACATCTGGAATATCGAGTGGCTGCTCTTCCAGAGGACCGTCGGAACGCTTTTCATCCTGGTTGCAGGCATATCCATGACTCTCAGCGAAAGCAGAAACCAGGAGGGTTATGCAAGGCATGCCAAGAGGGGGTTGAAGCTAATAGTAGTTGCGCTCCTCATAACACTGGCAACCTGGGTATACCCCCATGAGGGCTTCATAATGTTCGGCATCATCCATTTCCTTGCCATAGCTGCATTTCTGGGCCCCCTGTTTTTCAGGTTCGGGAAATGGAATGTCCTGCTGGGCCTGCTGATTATAGCTGCAGGATTCTTCATAAACGCAATAAGGACCGACCTTGCCTATTTCTTCTGGCTGGGGGTAGTATATGAAGGCTACCGGCCCCTGGACCATTATTCCCTGGTCCCCTGGTTCGGCCTGATACTCATAGGGATATATCTCGGCCAGCGCCTGTTTCCTGAAGGAAAGCAGCTGCTGCGGCACTATCCCAAGTACACGGAAAAGCTTGCCTTTCTTGGAAAGCACTCCCTGCTCATTTACCTGGTGCACCAGCCCGTCATCGTTGGCCTTATCCTGCTGGCACTATCTCTTGCGGGAGGCTAGCTCCCTGTAGAGCTCCAGGTATGCGTCAACGGTGTGGCTGACATCGTACCTTTCAACGCATTTCCTTCCGTTTGCAACCAGCCTTTTCCTAAGATTCTTATCATCAAGGACTTTTTCTATTCCCTCCGCAAGGGCCTTCGGGGATTTCTCCACAAAAAGGGCAGAATCATCGTAAAGGCCCTTCCAGAAAGGCTGGTCAAAGGCCACCACCGGGACTTCACAGGCAAGCGACTCGGCAAA
>WJIU01000032.1 GCA_014730115.1 Microcaldota archaeon | reverse complement strand
TGGCAGATAGGATGAAAAAGCACTTTAACAACAGGGTTACGTATATGCTGGCGGTAATTGCCTACGAACGCAGCGAAATAAGCAGAAACTCCAAAGAGCTCAGGATGCGGCTTTACCAGAAGCAGGTGGAAAGCCTGGCCAAGGAGCTTTTGAGAACAGAAAAGATTACTTCAGAAAAGGCAAGAAACACACTTCAGGAAATCTGCGGCAGATGCTAGGTTTATTATCCTTTTTTCCGAATTTTAGGTTATGGCAAAGCGAAGGCGAGCCTATTTCATGGATGCCAGTTATGTGGTGAAAAAAGGCCGCACCTATGTAGCCCTTCTTCTGAAGGGAAAGAAAGTTGTAAAGCTCTACTACCGTTATGACCCATACTTCCTGGTAGATGGTCCAGTTGAAAGAAAAGAGGAATTTCTGGACATCCAGGCGCAAAAGAAAAACGGCCGTATTGCTTCACCGATACATGTAGAGGAGGCAGAGAAATATGTGGGCCTGGAAAAAAAGAAGCTTATAAAGCTCTACTGCCGGGAGCCCTCGGATGTTCCGGCCATTAAAAGCCAGATACCCTTCCCCTGCTTTGAGTCCAGCATCCCTTTTGTCAGGAGGTTCATTTTTGACATGCAGCTTTCCCCCTTTCATGTAATCACCTATGAAAGGGAAGGCAGGGAGATAAAGAAAATAATTTCAGTGAAGGAACCCAAAGAGGCGCCACAGATGGAAACCCTTTCCTTTGACATTGAAACCTACAATCCCATGGGGGCACCCCGGGAAAAAAAGGACCCGGTTATCATGATAAGCTACCGCGGAAGGAACAAAGGCGTCCTGACCTACAAGGAATCTTCCCGGGAATTTGTGGAATCCTTGGAAAATGAAAAGGCTGTGATTGAAAGGTTCAGTGAGATAATAGCTGAAGAGAACCCTGACGTGATATACGGTTACAATTCCGCCAATTTTGATTTGCCTTACCTTGATGCAAGGGCAAAAAAGCTGAACGCAAGGCTGATGCCGGGCCGGTTCAAGGGAGGGATGAGAAGCCTGCGCAAGGGAATGATAAACGGGTATGAAATTGGGGGAAGGGTGCATTTCGACCTCTACCCGGTCATGCGGTTTTTCGGGTTCATAGGGCTTATCAAGGCACAGAAGTTCACCCTTGATGCTATTGCTGAAGAGGTTCTGGGCAAAAGGAAACTAGACGTAAAAAAAGAGGATATATACCAGCTCTGGGACCAGGGAGGCGTGGACCAGCTCGCCGATTACTCAATTGTGGACGCGGAGCTTACCTATGACCTTGGGGAGAACTTCCTCCCCCTTGAGATGGAAATGTCAAGCACCGCAAAGATACCACTTTTCCAGGTGACCCTCTCCACCAGCGGCCAGCTCGTGGAAAACCTGCTTATGTACCATGCTGCGGAAAGAAAAGAGCTTATTCCAAGAAGGCCGGTAGGGGAGGCAATCTATGAAAGGCTGAACGCCCCCATACAGGGCGCTTTTGTCAAGCTCCCCGAGCCGGGCATATACGAGAACATCGCAGTGCTGGATTTCAGAGGGCTGTACCCCTCCATCATAGTCTCTTACAACATAGACCCAGGCACTCTTCTTGAGGATGGGGGGGAGAATGCCTATGTTTCACCTACCGGTGCCAAATTCACAAAAGAGAAGCAGGGCCTGGTTCCCGTGGTTCTGGACTACCTTGTCGACATGAGGTCAAAAATCAAGAGCAGGCTGAAAACAATGGACAGGTCCTCAGCCGCCTATGTCAAGATGAATGCCCGCTCCCACGCTCTCAAGATACTCTCCAATTCCTTCTATGGCTACCTGGGATATGCACGCTCCAGGTACTATTCCCGGCCGTGCGCGGAAAGCGTAACAGCATGGGGAAGAAAACACATTATGGACACCATCCAGAAGGCAGAAAAGGCGGGCTTCCAGGTCCTTTATGCAGATACTGATTCAGTGTTTCTCATCTATGAGGAAAAAAATCAGGTCCGGGATTTCATGAACGGGATAAACGACAGCCTCCCCGGCAAGATGGAGCTTGAGCTGGAGGGTTTTTACACCAGGGGCGTTTTTGTCAGCAAAAAAGGAGGGGAAGCAAGGGGGGCAAAAAAGAAATACGCAATGATTGAAGATGACGGAAGGATAAAGATAAGGGGCTTCGAACTGGTGCGAAGGGACTGGTCGGACATTGCCAAGGATACCCAGCTGAAGGTGCTGGAGGCAATCCTGAAAGAGGGGAGCAAGCAGAAGGCAGTAAGGATTGTAAGGGAAACGATAAAAGAGCTGGAAAAAGGAACGGTGCCTCTGGAAAAGCTGGCAATAATCACCCAGCTCAAGAAGGACCCTACAAGGTATGAAATCAAAAGCCCTGAGCTGAGCGCAGCCAAAAAAATGCTGAAAAGGGGCATTCCGGTGGAAAGGGGAACGATTATTTCATATGTGGTAGGCAGGAAGGGGGCAAGCATATCCGAAAAGGCGGTCCCGCTGGAGCTCGCTGAAGACTATGACGTTGAGTATTATGTGAACAACCAGGTGCTGCCCGCGGTTATGAAGATTCTGAAAGAGCTTGGCTATGATGAGTACAGCATGAAAGTCGGGGGGAAGCAGAAAAGCCTGGATTCATTTTTTTAGATACGTAAAAAGGCCCTAGCCACGGAAACCCATGCCTCTGCTTAAATCTTTTATGTGCTCAACACAAAATCTGCAAAGTTTTCAAGCGTGCGGACATCCTCCCGTTTTCCCGGCTTAAGGCTCCTAAGAACAGCCTCAACATCCACGTGCTCCTCAATGGCCGCCCTGTCTTTCAGAACGATTTCCTTAATTCCTGATTCCGGATACTCTGGGTGGAACTGCACGCCCCAGGTGGATTCGCCCACCCTCATCGCCTGAATGCTCGGGTTGGCCTGATTAACCGGCAATGCCAGGGCAATGCCCACCTCAGGAACCCACGGGATGCAGGAATAATGGGAAAACAAGGCACTGAATCTTTCCGGCATCCCTCTGAAAAGAACATCCCTTTTTCCCTCCGGAGTAAGCATGACCGGAACAAAGCCTGCTTCATAAAAAATGCCGGGGCCATAAATCTTTGCTTGCGAGCCAAAGGCCCGGCCTATCACCTGGTGCCCGAAGCACAGGCCCAGAATCGGCACCTTTCCGTGCAGTTCCCTTACAAAGTCAATCAGCTTTTTCAGCCAGTCGTTTTCGGCAATGTCCTGGTTTCGGACATAAAGGCTGGAGCCGCCCATGATAATTCCCCCGAATCCCCCTGTCTTCGGAAAATCATCTATGTTTTCCACCGGGGTATGCATCAGGGGCTCCAGGCCCAAAGACTTCACTGCAAGCGCCACAAACTCCCGGTTGGGCCTTCTCTTGCCCCTGAACTTCATGCAGAACTGGGCCTTTGCCTCGCAGCCGATAATTGCAACCTTCCGGCCGGCAGGGCGCCCTCCAGTAAAGTCGCCTCTATACATAAATAATAACATACCCAAAAGAAATTTAAGTGTATTCCAATCCTGCAATCACCGCCTACTGATATCATTATAAAATATGATTACCATAATTTAGCATGGCCCTAACCAAACAGCAGCGAAAAAGGGATTTCAGAAGAAGGTTCAATGAGTTGCTTGACATGGTATTTTCCGCAGGGCCCTCATTTTCCCTGGAAAGGATTCAGGAGCTTGAAGAAATTGGAAGAGAATCAAGAGTTTCCCAGAGGACAATGCAGGCAACGCCCCGGCCAGCGGAGGAAAGAGACATCCTGGGAGAGCTGATTTTCAGAAAGGTGCCCAGGGAGCAGGAATCGCCTGTCCGGGCGCCCATGACAAGAAGCGGACTGGACCGCGCATTGGCACTGGCCGAGGCCATAGACAGCGCTGACAGGCCTGAGGACTTCAGCCTCAGGGGCTGGGTGGAGGCAGCATAATGGTAGCTTCGCTTGATATTCTTGACGACGAAAAGAAGAAAAGAATCATCAAAATCTGGAAGGACATGAACGAAGCTGACAAGGCCCATTTCATAAACCAGGTTGCGCTTGCCCTGAGTGTCTGGGGAAGCGACAAAAAGGCAAAAAAGATGGTAGTAAAAATCCTGGGCATTATGACCGACAACGGAACCGGTACACTGGCCGACTTCGGCCTTTACGTGGAGAAGGCCCTTAAACTGGAAGAGTCCGATGAAATGAAAAACGACATAAAAAGGGCGGTCCTGATAATCGAGGGATACCGGGTAAAAAATGCCTTGTCTTCGGAGCCGCATCTTGAGCTAGTCTGATTGAAATGTTTCTCTGTGAAATCTGCAATTCTGCCAATTGCAAAGCTTTTGAGACCGGAGAATGCCACATCTGCCAGGGCAAGGCGACACAAACTCCTGAAATGATAAAAAAGGCAGAAGCGCTCCTGGAAAAAGAGGATGCAAAAAGCTTTTCCCTGTCCACCCGGCTGCCCAAGGACTGGATGACACGGGAGGAGGACGTCTGGGACCTGAAGATATGCAGGGAAACCCAGAGCATGAAGAACCTCCTGAACAAAAGGATATCCGGGGATATCAGCAATGCGGCAGGGCTGGAATATTCCAAAGAAGGGGATGTGAGGCTGGTGTTTGACTACCGCAATGGCGAGGTTTCGGTCCGCAGGAATGACTTGTTTGTTTTCGGCAGGTACAAAAAGCTGAAGCCAGGGCTTTCCCAGAGCAGGTGGCCATGCCGCAAATGCGGGGGAAAGGGCTGTCCCCAGTGCGGGGGCAGGGGGAAAAACTACGACTCAGTGGAAGAAAGAATTGGCGACCCCTTCAAAAAAGATACCGGAGCCGAAAGCTATGTGATACATGCTTCGGGAAGGGAGGATGTCGACGCAACCAACACCGCCGGAAGGCCATTTGTCCTGGAAATCAGCGCCCCGGAAAACCGCAATCCGGACCTTGGCAGGGTCGCAGATGCAATAAAGGCTTCGGGAGAGGTTGAGGCAGAAGACCTGAAAATCGTAGACAGAAGTTTCGTTGAACTTGTGACTGAATCCCATTTCGACAAAACCTACCTGGCAGAGGTAAAACTCGGAAGGGGGATAACCGGGAAGGAAGCAGGAAAGATTGAATCATTAACCGGGCAGACAATACTGCAACGGACTCCCGCAAGGGTTTCCCACAGAAGGGCAGACCTGGTAAGGCACCGCAAGGTAAAAAACGCAAGGGTGTTGGAGAAAAGGGGGGATGCTCTCTCTCTTGAGATTAAGGCAGAGGCCGGGACTTACATAAAGGAACTGATATCAGGAGATAAAGGAAGGACCAGCCCCAGCATCGCAGGAATGCTTTCCACAGAGGCAGAATGCAAACGGCTGGAAGTTACAGAAATAAATGACGGGTTCATCGACTTCTGCATTCAGGATTGAGCGCCATATTTCCGCATGTATTCCTTGTATTTCCCAAAGGTTTTGTCGGTTACGTACGTTTTTCCGTCAACCCTGTTTTCCTTCAGATAACTGAAGATGTTTTCAATGTTCTCTATGGCAAGGACCTTAACCCCGGCAAGCTCCGCAAACTCTTCAACCGCGCTTTTCTTTTTGCCGGTTTCCATCCGGTCCACTGCAATCACAATGCCCAGCACCTCGGCCTTGATGGTCTTTCTGAGCTTCTCAATGGCTTCTATCTTGGTTCCCCCGGTGGTTATCACATCATCAACAATAACCACCCTGGAGCCCAGGTCCAGTCCGTGGCTTCCTACGAACATGCTGTTTGCGTCCGCGCCGTGCAGCTTTTTCTCCTTGCGGTCGAAAAGCCACCTTTTGTCTGAAGAATAGAGATTCCTGAACTCGACCGCGGCGCTTACTGCAATCGGCACCCCTTTGTACGCGGGGCCGAATATTACATCAAAGCCGGTGCCGAATTCCCCGTGTATCATTTCTGCATAATGCCTGCCCAGCTCGGAAATGCCGGCTCCGCCGGAAATCACCCCCATGTCAATGAAGTAAGGGGATTCCCTTCCGCTTTTGAGAGTGAATTCACCAAACCGTATTGCACCGTTCCTGGCAAGGAATTCAATGAAAGAGGCATTCATCGCGATTTCGCCCCGTCTCTTACTGCCTTCACCATGTCTTTTATCTTGGAAACAGAGCCCTCTTTCTCAAATGCAGTTCCCACCTGGATAATGTCTGCCCCGGCCCTGATTACTGATTTTGCTTCCTCCGGGCTCCGGATGCCCCCTGCTGCTATATAGGGTATGGTGGTGGCCGAGCCTACTGCCTTCACCATCTCCAGCGGAATATGCCCGGTCTCGGGATTGCTTCCGGCATCGGTAACAAAGAAGCGGAATCCCATGTACTCCGCGGCCATTGCAAACGCTGCTGCAATCTTCGGCTTGCTCCTGGGAATCCTTTTGGCGTCTCCCACCCACCCCACTGTTCCTCCGGGATCAACAACCACGTAGGCAACGGGCAGGGGCTCTATGCCGTAATGCCGGACAACGGGGGCAGCCAGGGCCTGAGCCTCGCTGACCCAGTAGGTGTTCCTGGAATTGAGCATGGACATAAAGTAGACCGCATCAGCATACTGGGTAAGCGTTCCTATGTTGCCGGGAAAAAGAACCACCGGCTTGGAGACTTCTTTTTTGATTTCCTTGGCAACGCTGTCCAGGACCTCCCCCTGGACGCCGGTGCTTCCCCCAATCAGCAGCACATCCGCATCTGCCTCATCGGCATTCCTGGCAGTCCTGACCGCGTCTTCCGGCGTCTCATAATCAAGAGGGTCGATAAGCGCAAACAGAAGACCTTTGCTCTTCTCCAGCTCATCAAGAATGTATTTTTCAACCTTGCCTTGCATCAAAAGCAACTCCCGCAATGTTTTTCAGAAGATGTATCACCATCTCGGGACGAATCATCTGGATTGGCCTGTCCATGTGGCCGTAATCGGACAAAAAGACATCGCAATTGAGCTTCTTAAGCCTTTTGCCAAGGTCTGCCACGGCATTGTCGTCGAGGCCGGCCAGGTATGAGCGCACCAGGTGGTGGGCATAAAGGTCTGCTCCGAACCTCAATCTCCATTCCAGCTCATACCTTCCGGGGCTGTCTGCATAACAGCCTGCAATCCTTGCACAATTGCTTCCGAAGACCACGCCCCCTCCGGTGGTAGCCTTCACCTGTCCGGCGGCATCCCCTACCAGCAGGACTTTCCTTTTTCCCCTGCCTGCTGATGAGCTGCGCCTCATTGAAATGGGAATGGCATGCCCCTTCGGCTTTTCCATCGGCTTAACCTTTTTAAGGGAAAGCAGGTTTTCCCATGCTCTGGAAACAGAATTGGGGGCGGCAACGCCCACCCCAAGCTCAGCCGTATATTCATCATGGGGAATCACCCAAGCAAAGAAGCCGGGAAACCTGGAATTGGAAATATAAACCTCCACCCGGTGGTGGTCTTCGCTATGGTATTCTGCCATTGCGTGAAGCGTGCAGGCATATGCTGGAATCCTGGGAAATCCGAAGTTGCGCGCAACTGATGAAGACGGCCCGTCCGCACCAATGACAATTTCCGAGCAAAAACTGCTTTCCACCCTTTCCCCGTAGCGGATTTCCGCCCCTTCCTGCTCTGCAACCTCCGCCAGACGGCGGTCAAATGCAGAGCGGTCGCAAACCATCCCTACCGGAGCGTCCCGGCTAACTGAAAGCCTGTGCTCCCCGAAATATATGTCTGCACCATAAATAGGGTTAATCACGGTCCTGCGATAGTCAAACAAATCGCGGAGCGTTTCCAGACCGTCACAGGAGAAAAGGCCGGAGCAGTTTAATGGAATGCCTGCCGTGGGATGCTCTTCGGAAATTACAACCCCGTGGTTATTGCGTAGCGCGCTTATGGCTGCAACAGACCCCGCCGGCCCTGCACCTACGACATGCACCCTGGCCATACCGAGAACATGGAAGAAATACTTTTTAATGAAGCGCTATTGCCAGCAGCACCCCGAAAAAAGCAAAAGGAAGCATGCAGATTTCATCCGGGGCATAGTCTTTTTCCGAATCGTATTCGCCGTCAATCACTATGCTTTTTTCATCTTCAGCATCGTTGAATGAGGCCCTGGCCGGCACTGCATAGGTATAGCCGTCGTTAAACAGGGAATAGTTCAGCCCGCAATACCTTTTGACTTTTTCCTGGGGCGTCAGAAGCAAAACCGAAGATGTCTCTGCCCCATATGCCTCAGGAACGCTGAACTGGTAGGTTCCAAAAACATACTCAGGCCTTTTATTTTCTATGTAAACCCCGACAACAAAGGTCTGGTTGTCATAATCCATGGACAGGTTGACCCCTTTGGGGTCCCTGGAGGATAGTTTATCCACTACCCGGCTGTTGACAGACATCATGACGTCGGAATCGTTGGAAAAAAGCATGTCATAGGAGGTGGATTGGTCATCCCCGTAGTTTACGGCAACGTGGCTGCTGTCCAGAATCCCGGCCTGGGCAAATGTAGCATCCGCCGGAAGCCAGCCGTATCCGGGAACAAGAATTTCCACCCACGCGTGGGGCTGCCAGGAGTTGGTATAAACATACCCGCTCACATAGCGGGTTTCCAGCCCTGAGGAGCGGGCCATGGAAATAAGCAGGTGGGAATACTCCACACAAACGCCTCTCCTTTCCTCAAATACGGCCGAGGCAGGGCGGGATTCCCCCCAGCAGGAAATGTCATATTCCACGTTTTCATGCACCCAGTTGACCATGTTTTCTATGGTTGTAAGGGTTGAGCTTTGGTCGGAGAGAAGCCTTGCTTCTGTAACAATGTCCTGGCTGGGCCCGGTCAGGTTGGAAAAGGAAAGGTCCTTTTCAGGAAGGGGCGGGTCATTTTTGATGCCGGTGTCGTAGCTGATGTCCGCCACCGCTTCCGCGCTGACGGCAAAGCGGCTGGAATTGACTTTTCCCTGGTAATGGATTTTAACCACTCCGTCCCCATCCAGGTAATAACTGGCTCCGGGGGAAACAGTAACGTTCCGCACCCTCTGATTGCTGTTGTTGACTATAAGGGAGCCGGTAAAATTGATTGTGCTGTTTTCTCCGTTCTCAATAATCCAGGTCCTTTCAACATCCATCCTGGAAAAACCGAATGTTGGGGCTGCAAAGGAAAAGCTGAGCAGAATCAGGAGAATAGCAAAGGGTTTCATGATTCCCTCAGTGATTTCATATTGGAGATGCGCTTGTCAATCAGCTCTCCGGTTCCGATGTCCCGGCGGTGCCAGACCGGTCCGGAGACAAATGCACATCCTTTTTCTGCTACCGCCTCCGCTTCCTCAATAGTGGCCGCCTTGCCAAGCACCCCGAATGCTCTTGAGCCGGTGGTCATAATCTTTCCGTTCTGCTCATACACCGATGCATAATAAAGCCTGGCACCGGCATTTTCCAGGCCCAGGCTATCCACACCAACCTCAGCATCCTTTTTGGGGGATTCGGGATAGCCTTCCGGAACAAGATACTTCACCACGGTGGACTCATCGGAAAAGGCAGGGGGGTTGATTTGCCCTTCCGCCATAGAGATAAAGGTATCAACCAGGGAGCCCTGGAGCAGTGAGAGCACATTCATGGCTTCCGGGTCCCCGAAACGGGCATTGAACTCCACGACCTTTATTCCGTCGGGCGTTGCCATGAACTGCCCGTAAAGGATGCCCTTGAAGGGCGTGCCCTCTTTTTTCATTGCGTGTATAGTCCCCCTGAGTATGGATTTTGCATCCTCCAGGTCTGAATCGTTCAGGAAAGGAAGGTTTCTTCCGGTGGAATAGCTGCCCATCCCTCCGGTATTCGGGCCGGAATCGCCTTCATAGGCCCTCTTGTGGTCCTGGACCGGCGGCATCATGGCAATCCTGGAGCCGTCGGAAAATGCCTGAAAGGTGAACTCCTCGCCAACCAGCTTCTCTTCTATAAGTACCTTCCCGTCTTTCTTGATAAGGGCCTGGGCATACCCTGCCTTTTCATCAACAGTATCAAAATGGTCGCCACTGACCTTTACCCCCTTTCCTCCGGTCAGCCCCAGTGGTTTTATTGCAACGCTGCCATACTCCCTGACAACCATGAGGGCATCCTCAACCCTTTCTACAACCTCGTGCCTGGGAAGGCCTTTTATCCGGTGCCTGGCCATAAGGCTTCTCATAAAGCCCTTGTCCCACTCAATGCGCGATGCCTCCCTGGAAGGAGAGGCAACAAGAACCCCCTGTTCTTCAAAAACATCGCTAATCCCTGCCTCCAGAGTGGCGTCCGGACTTGAGAAGGCAAGGTCAAAGTCCTTGCCCCTGATAGCAGAGGCAACTTCTCCAGGATTCTCAATATCGCAGAGCCAGAATTCCCTGGAGAGCTGGGCTATTGCCGGATTCTTCTTGGACATCAGGGCATAGAGTTCACAGCCCTGCGCCAGTTTTTCTGCTATTATGTGCTCCCTTGCACCATTTCCAACTAGAACGACCTTCATTTGCAATCACCTTATTTCTTTCCGAAAATAAGCTCCACCGCAGAATCCCTGAAAGACTTCTTGAGAGGCTTTTTCAGAAGATAGGAGCGGGAACTTGGATAGTGCTTGGTCAGCTCAAAAGAATACACGTATTCTGCTGAGTCCTCAATCTTTTTGGCAGATTTTTTCCTGCTCAATCAAAACGCCTCCTGAGATAGCCATCCCTGATGAGTATGTTCAGGCCCTCTTCCACCCTGGTCACTGCAACCTGGTTGGCCCGTGAAAATTCCCTCACATCAATTGTTCCGCTGTGCAGCTTTATCCAGTTGTAGAGGGATTCCTTGAGAAGGTCATCACTCATTCCGGTCAAATGGTCAAGCTGTCTCTGCAGCTCGTCGCGCTTGCGCTCGCATTCCAGAAGGATCCTGGTGTTGGCCTCGCTGGACCTTACGAGGTCCTGATACTTGGAATTGAGTTCCTGGTACTTCTGCTGCAGCTGGCTCAGCTCAGTGGAAAACTCCAGGGTATCGCGGTCCACCATCTTGGAAAATTCAGAGAACAGGTCGTTTATCTGGGGGAAGATGCCGGTTGGCCTGACTTCATAATAGTCTTCCGCAACCTGGAGGATATTCAGGAATGTGGGCATAAGCTCCATAAGCCTGGAAAGCCGGTTTCTCCTGGTCTGGTAGCTGAAGGTGAATTCAATGGACTTGGGGGTGAATTCCACCCGGTATTCAAGGTAGGGCTTTCCCTTAAGGTCCCTTCCTTTTATCTTTTCCACTGTAAGTGATTTGGAGGCATAGGATATCTTGGTGAAGCCAAGCCCCCCGAGAAGGTTGGAAAGGCCCTTCAGGTTTTTCTTCTGCTTTGCAAGTGTCACAATCTTTTCTTCAGCCATTTGAATCCTCCAGCACAACATTGACCACGCCCTTGGTGGCCTTTCTCATCTTGACCAGCGAAAATATCCTGACCAGGTTCTTCTCGTCAATCCCCAGCTGCCTCAGAAACGAGATAATCGAAGGCCTGGAATAACCGAACTTCTCCAGGACCGCCACAAGCTGTTCGCCCTCCAGCAGGCCGTCCCCCTTCTCAAACTCGGACTTGAGAAGGGAAAGCTGGCTTTCATTAAGCCCCAATTCATAAAGCATCCTTACAAACTGCTCTCTTTCAATTTCAACCATCATATTCCCACCCTTAATCTTGTAAATCAAAAGCGGCTCTTCGCCGTCAATCTTGTCCATAAGGAACGTCATTACCTTGGACTGCCGCTCCGAGAATATCATATTCACGGCAGCGTCGCCCACACCGAACTTGGAAATTTCAGTGTCCAGAAAGTCGGAATAGCCGATTGACTTGCGCAGATAGTCCCGGTACTCCCTGAGTATCATGCGGAGAACAAACACAGTACCAATGTTGCTGAATATCGTTTTATGCATATCTGTCGGGTTCTGGGTGGCAATAATAAGGGAAAAGTTGTATTTCCGGCCTTCCCTGACTATTGATATGACATCACTTCTTTCATCCTGGGAAATCTTCCACGCCTCGTCCAGCACCACGAAAAGCCGGACGTGGCCGTGGTCCTGCTTCATCCCCTCTGCCCTCATCAGCTCCTTGATATACTGCAGGATGGTAAGCCCGGCGAGGCTGCGCATTTCCTCAGTCGGAAGCTGATGCAGGTCTATGGATACCAGCCCGCTGGTGGTAAGCTTCTTGATGTCCAGGGTGGAGGAGCCGGCAAAGAAGTCAGTGCCTTCCTCGGTGAATCTTTTAATAAGGCGGGCCGCCTTTTTCTTGCCCCTCTGCTCAAGCAGTTTCACCACATCAAGCAGGTGGGGCTTTTTCTTTCCCCTGCGGTTATACACATGCTCAAGAGCATCCTCAATCTCGTCCCTTTCATCAGGAAAGCTCTTCAGGTCCACCAGGATGTCCAGGGCGGAGACAAGCTGCTTTATCCTGCTTCGTTTCGGAAGCCCCACCAGGTCAAGTATGTTCAGCCTCTCCTTGGCAAGGTTGATTACCCTGCCTCCTGCCTGCCTCACCCATTCGCCATATTCCCCCACCCAGTCAATGATTATCGCGTTGGTGTTCCATATGAGGGAGGCGCGGGTGAGAAAGGTCTTGACTGTGTAGCTTTTTCCGGAACCGGTAATGCCCAGCACTGCTATGTGGGGGTTTATCAGCTTGCCGGGATTCCAGAAAACAGGGGTCCTGAGAAATCTTGTTTTTCCTACATAAACGCCATTGGAAGGAGAAGAAAGAAGAAGCTCTTTTCTAGGCTCTGGAGGATGCACCAGAATCATCTTTCGTGCAAGCTCCTTTGAAAGCATGTATGACGAGTCCATTGGATACCTCTCTACCCCCTTTGAAGAACGGCAGGATATACTTGTTTACGGCGATATATAAATGTTAATGATTGGTTTAACCGGCCGTCAGAACATTATGTCCTTTATTTCCTCCTGGGTTGTGGGGAAGAAATACTCCCATTCAAAGCATTTCAGCATCTCCTTGTCCTTCAGGTGGCGGATATCGCATCCCAGAGAGCTGGAAAGTATTGTCTTCAGCTCCTTCGCCTGCCTGGAGACCCTGCTCAGTGCCTCGTCCCTGGTCAGGCCGAAAGCAGTAGTCTGGGCAAATGCTATCACCTCCACCGGCCGCTCTCCCTGGGTTATCCGGTCAAGCAGGCGGTTCCAGTAGGCAAGCTCACGGTCAAGGCGAAGGCTCTCATCCCTGGCCAGCTTGGTTTCCTTGGACTTCTTTGCCTCTGCCGCGCCTCTCTTGGTCTTGATTTCATCTATGTGCTTGGAAAGGTCCAGGGTGCTGACCATGAGGGATATCTTTACTATGTACTTCAGGGAGCTTATCGCCCTTTCAAAAGACTGGAACATGGTATGCCTTTCTTCCTTGTTTTTGTCCATGGAGCTTTCATAGAATCTGATTTCCAGGAATTTGGAGGCATAATATCCGTTCTCGTCCTTTTTGATGATGTAATCCCGGGAAGAGGGGACTTCGTATCCACCCCGCACTTCAACAATATTGGCAGCGCGGGTGATTACCGGAATAAGCAGGTAGCCATACTTCCAGAGCATTATGGTTGCTGTGAAGAATACCCCTGCAATAATCGGGAATATTGGGTTTCCGGAAAGAAGGGAGATTATTATGCTGACAACCCCTCCCACCGCAGCCAGGGCGGTTACTGCACGATTAAGGAACATGTTAGTATCTCTCCATCTGTATATTTAAATTTTATATCGCGGTAAGCGTCTTTATTCCTATCTCGCTTCCCAGGATATTGGAAAGTTCTTTTACGAATACAACCGTAACCAGCAGCGAGAATATGGGGGCTACCACCGAGTAAAGGAGCGACTTGGAAAGGGCATTGTTGTTGGACTGGGTTATGTAGGTGATGTCGCCGCTGAAATCGAAGGTGGTATTCTCAGGGAGAGCAATTTCCCAAACTGTTACATTGGATACATTGGAAACGTTCTCCATTATGCCGTAGTCAATCAGGGTCTGGTTGCATTGCGATGTGTTGGAAAGGTTCTCCTCCAGGCACCTTCCGCTCATAATGTCCAGCTTTCCGGCAATCGCATAATTGTCGTTGAGGTCAACAACCGGAAGGGTGGCGTAGTAGCTGTTGTTGTTGAATTCTTGCATGGCAACGGTAGAGTTGCTCAGGTCATTTTCCGGCCCCGGGAATATCAGCACAAACGTAGGATAGAAAAGGAAAAGGCCGATGGAAAGCGCAATGAGGAATCCCCCTACCTTTCTGGTGGCAAACAGGGTGCGCAGCACCAGGCCGACCGGAAACAGAAGGGCCAGGGCATTCTGGCCGATGAAATTGGTTATCTGGATGTTGAGCCCCACCAGCAGGAGTATGAGGTTTGCGGCTAAAAGCTGGACGGAAAGAACCCCTGAAACCGCAGCAAGGTTGTTGAACGGGGAAATTTCGAAAGCGCCGAAGTCCAGGCCTATGGTCTGGTAATAGCCTACCAGGGTCAGCACTTTTACCAGCTCCTGGAAAAACAGGAACAGCAAATCGTTGATGTTCTGCAGTGCACACCCCAGCTGCTCCACCACATTCCCCTCTGTGCACGTCTCCGTAACCAGTGAGGAGCTGACCGCGGCCACCAGCTCAATCACTGCTGCAAATGAGCCGATTATCGCAGCATTGACTACTGACTGCAAAAGCTCCTCAATGCCAAAATGCTCAATCCGCTTGTATCCGAATGCACGGCCGAGGCCTATCAGTATTGCTGCGAGCGTTATGGATGCAGTTACAACGATTACGGCTATTTCTACGCCAACAAATTCCTCCGCCATCAGGAATGAGTACTTGTACTAAAATTAAATATGTTTCGCGAACCCCCTGAAGCTGAAATGGTGCCCCTCCAATTCAACTGAAGCAACAACTCACCGGGGTTTCAGCAAAAAAATACACTGAATTTATAAAAGACAGAAAACAAGGAAAGTGCCATGAGAACTTCAATTGCCATGATTCTGGCCGCATTTATACTTTTGGGGTGCATCAGACCGGCGGAGCGCCCTGATGTTGACAGGGAAAGTATGATTCCTGCCGGTGCAGTCAAGATAACGCAGGGGATGGACAACCACCCCCCTCAGCTGCATTCAGACGAATATGACGAGCCTGTGCCGCTTGCATGCCCCGTGAACACAAAGGGTGCGGAGGATTCCGCCTTTTTTGCCGAAGACGGGCTGTATTTTTTCTTCACCCCCGATGTGGACGTGCCTGTTGAAAAGCAGCTGCTTGACAATGTAACCGGAATCTATTTCTCTGAATATTCAAATGGAGAGTTCCAGGAACCTGAAAGAGTATGGCTTCAGGAACCCGGGAAGCTTTCCCTGGATGGCTGCCAATTCATACAGGACAACAGGATGTGGTTCTGCTCTGCAAGAGAAGGTTATGCCGGCATGCATCTTTTCACAGCAGAACTTGTAAACGAAGAATGGACAAGCATTGAGCATGTGGAAGACCGACTCGTTGAATATGAAGTCGGCGAGATGCACCTCCACGGAAACGAGCTGTATTTTCATTCTTCCAGGGTGGGCGGAAAAGGCAATTATGATATATGGGTTACAAGAAAGGCAGATGGAGAATGGCAGGAGCCGGAGAATATAGAGGCAGTGAATACAGAGGAGCACGACGGCTGGCCATACATTACTCCTGACGGCAAAGAACTCTGGTTTACAAGGACATACTTGGGAAGCCCGGCAATATTCAAATCAGAAAGAATGGACAACGAATGGCAGAAGCCAAAGCTTATAGTCTCCAGCTTTGCCGGAGAGCCGACACTGGGCTCCGAAGGCAACATATATTTCACACATCACTTCTATGAGAACGGAAAAATGATTGAGGCAGACATATACGTGGCCTACAGAAAATAAGTCAGAAGCCGAAGGCGCCGGCAATCTTTTTTCCTATGCTCAGCAGCTTGGTCGGGCCCCTAACGAAATACGGTGCTTTTTTGGTTACCAGGGTTGCTTTGGGCAGGGCATTCATCAAGGCCTTGGGACTGGAGATATCAAAATCAGGCAGTTTGGTGTATGTGCTTCCGAATTCTAACAGAAAATGGGTGTCGCTCCCGGCTGCCCCGGCAATTCCGTGCATGTCGGCAAATTCCTTGGCCTTTTCATTATAATGCTGGCCCAGGCAGCGGGCATTGAATACTTCCACAATGTCGATTCTTTTTATTTCATCCCCTTCCGGAACAGCGCCGCGCCTGGTACTATCATACATGTGAGGGAGATAAGAGAGGCCGCCCTGGCCGTGGATTAAATCAAGAGTTTCAGAAAATGAAGTCCCTCCAGGTATTTCTTCGCTGAGGTAAAGGCCGATAAGGTCTCCCTTGTCTGTTTTGATTTCCTCCCCGGGGATAAACCGCGAACCCGCGGCATCCATCCCAGCAACCCCCCTCATCGTATTGTGGTCGGTTACTGCCGGAATTATTCCAAGCTTCTGGGCCTTTCTGGAGAGGTCCCGGGGCCTTATGATTGAATCAATGGAATAACCAGTATGCACGTGGAAATCAACTTTCACTGCAAAGCACCTTCTTTTTCTAGTGAACTGACAAGTTTCTCTGCTACATATGTTGCGTCCTTTTCGGTGATTTTCTTATGGCTCTTGATAAGAATCCGGCCGCTGGCGTATATGCTGACTGAATAGTCCTCCACCTTGGCAAGCATGACTACCGGACTGGAAGCCATCGCCATGCCCACTTTATCCACCGCTTTCTCCGCCTTTTTCAGGTTGATTGTTCTTTCTTTCAGCTTGACTTCAAAGCCATTGGCAGTATGGCATGGCTCGATTACAAAGTAGTCGCTCATGAAATCTTGGCACCTTCAATCTTGTCCCTGATCTTCTTTATATCGGACTTTTTGGTCTTCTGGGACTGCAGGGTGGTCAGGCTGCGGAGCACGTTCAGGCGCTTCTGTACATGGGGGTCAAAGGCCTTTGCCCTCAAAAGTCCAAGATGGCTTATCACGTAGAAAGCCAGGGATACGCCTGCAAATACCAGCACTATTGCCCCCACCTTGCCAAGATGGGTGACGGGTATTATGTCCCCATAGCCCACTGTGGAGATTGTCATGGTGGTGAAATAGGCAGCATCAAGGAAGCTCCAGCCTTCCACGAAATGGAAAAAAATAACCGACACCAGGTAGAGAAAAGCAAGCACAACAAAGGGAATTACCAAATCACCCATTTTTTCCGAAGGCATGGGTAGAATAACTTTGATAACGTATTAAAATATTCTATACTGAGTTCTGCTCATGGGATTTACTATTGACTGTCTCGGAGCATCCAGAGAAGTAGGAAGAAGCGCATTTCTGGTTAAAACCGACAAAAAAATCATGCTGGATTATGGAATCAAGATTTTTGACCCCACCGGCAAGCCCAAGTTCCCCCTGGAGCACACCAAGCCGGACATGGTGGTTATCTCCCATGCCCATCTTGACCACAGCGGCTGCGTTCCTTCTCTTTACCGCAATATGAAAGTCAGGTGGCATGCGCCTCCCCCCACCAAGGACATATGCGAAGTCCTCTGGAAAGATTCAATGAAAATCATGGGAGACGGACTGCCCTATCGCAGGTCGCACTTCAACAAGGCGCTGAAATACTGGACCCCAATGCAGTACAACAAGCCGATAAAGACAGGAAACACCAGAGTGGAGCTTTACGATGCAGGGCACATCTGCGGGGCGGCAATGATAGACCTGCGGTACAAAGGAAAAAGGCTGCTGTATTCCGGAGATTTCAAAGGCGAAGAAACATTCATGCACAAAGGTGCCCGGCCGGTGGAGGATGCAGATGTGCTGGTAATGGAGACTACCTATGCGCTGAAGGACCATCCTCCCCGGAAAGAAACGGAAACAAAGCTGATGCAGGAGATATACGAAACTATTGACAACGGAGGCAATGCCCTGCTTCCTTCGTTTGCCCTGGGAAGGACCCAGGAGCTGATTGCGCTGATAAGGTCCTATGACCCGGAAATCCCGGTATTTGTTGACGGGATGGGCAGAGAGCTTACCAGGATATATCTGAAACATCCGAAATACATCAAAGACCCCAAGGCCTTCCGGAAAGCAGTCCGCAGCGTGAACATTGTGGAAAGCATCGCAGACAAGAAGAGGGCCTCCAACACTCCCTGCGCGATTATCGCCGGTGCAGGGATGATGAACGGCGGTACAATACTGAACTATCTTTTCCATGCCAACAGCCAGTCCAAGGTAATATTCACCGGCTACTGTATTGAGGGAACAAACGGGTGGTTACTGCAGAACAAAGGATACATAATGCAGGATGACCAGGAACTCCATGTGGACCTGCCTGTAGAATATCTGGACCTGTCTGCACATGCCGGAAGAAAGGACATCATGAAGTTTATTGAAACTGCAAACCCGGAGAAGATTGTGCTGGTGCACGGCGACCAGCCCAAAAAGTTTGCTGAAGAATTAAAGGAAGAAGGCTATGACGCCGTTGCTCCCCTGCCCGGCGAAAGGATTGAGACGGGCTAGTCGCAGTTGGAAATCCTCAGTTTTGCAATGCGGGTCCCTGATTCCATTTCGTAGAAGGTTCCCTCTACAGTAAGGGAAAGCGTGTATTCCCCCAACTGGAGCATTTCGTTCTGGCCTTCTGTCATATTTTTGCTGAACACCGTCTGGCCTTCTGAATCATATACGGCAATAATAGCAGTATTTGCCGGGCCGGGAAGAACATCGCCCAGAAGCACCGCATAACGTTCCTTGGGTGTGAATACAAACATGCTCTGTCCTGCCTCCAGAACCCCGCTTTCATAAGGCAGCGAAACGTCAACGTTGGCTTGGTCTTCGCTTAAATTGACAATACTCAGTGAGACCAGGGCACCTGGCAGCCGTACATGGGTGCGTTCCCCCAGTGCAAGCAGCACCGGTTCTTCCAGTTCATGGCATTCCCGGTCAAGGAAGTGTGCCCTCACCCTTATTTCGCTGTCATCCGGATATTCCGGCAGCAAATGAACAAGATAGCCGCCGAACTTAACCACCTCGCCTCCATCTTCCCCGACCTGCACGGTTGCCGGGCCCAGCTCGCACGAAACATGATATTCTGGGACAAGGCTGCATTCCCGGCTGTCCTGAAAACCAGAAAATGCGTTATCTGTGTGTGAATTCTTTTGTGAATCCGGCTCCGGCAGATTAATATCCGAACGGCCCTGGTTCAGGGTCACCGGCTGGTTGGGGGTGACCATACAGGAGCTGGAAAGCAAGCCGGCAGTTAGCACAGCGCCGGAGAGCCTTCTTTTTGTTTTATTGTTTCCGAATTTGTTTGAGTTTCTTTTCAATTCCATATCAATCACTCTAAAAAGAGCAGTATTGAATCATTATGTGTATATAAATTTAAAAATATGTTTTTTACTGGACCCGTATAACAACCATCTCTTCCGGATAAGCAAGGTGTGAATCGGACTCGCTGAATTTCCTGAAGAACATTTTCATCGCGGTTTCAGCCTCCCTTGCCGGCCGCTTTCTCTCTGCATACAGCCTGTTTTTCTTTTTGATGAATTTAGCGCCGCGGTGCCTGGATTTGAATCGTTTTACATTCTCTTTCATCTCCAGGGGGGGGCCGGGTACCAGCATCCTGGGGGAAAGTTTCCCTTTTTCCAGTACTATCCCCAAGCGCACCAGATGTCTGCTGTCATCTGCAATAATCTTTTTTGGCTTGAATTCCGAAAGATGGTTGCTCAGCATCCTTATCAGCCGGTGGAGCTGGCCCCACAGAACATCGTCCACCACGTCTGGCCGCGGCATGGAAACCACAAGCTTGTGATTTCCTCTGGCCCTGGAAAGCCTTTGCTCGAAACTGAGAGGCTTTCTGAAGAACAGCCTCTTGGAAGGCTTCTTGATAAAGGACCTGCAGAGGGAAATAAACTTCCTGAAATTGTCCGTTGAGACTGCCGCTGCAACATTCCTCTCTGAATCAGTTGGGTCTATTACCACAAAATCCCCAAAGCGCCCAATCGCGTGCGGGATGTTTTTTTTGCTGTGATACTTTTCCAGGTCAATGAAAACCGGGGGTTTCCATTTAGCCGCAGCCTTCACCAGTCTGGGGAAGCTGCCGTATTTTATGATAAGGAGCTCGCAAAGATATCCGGAAAAGCCCTTGATTTTTATTTCGGCTCCATATATCTCATTGGCCCTGAGAAACTGCTTCAGGAGAAGGACATCATCCCGCTGTTCTGCGCTAAGATGCTTTTTGACATATCTGGTGTGGAGCACCGACCGGTCCACCGCACTCATCCTTTCTTCGGCTTTTGAAATCCTGTAGGCAGGTACCAGGTCCACCTTCCTGCCCTTATAATGGAAACGAATATAGGGGTGCTCAGCATAACTCAGCTGATAACCTGTCTTCGGGAACGCCGAAACCATGACTTCCCTTACTGCAGGCCCCAGCTTTTCTTTTGGCACCGAGCGGCTGAATAGAATAAACACATCTATATCCCTGTGGTGCCGAAGAAACGTCTTTTTGGCTATTGAACCGGTAAGAACCACGTTTGTGTCCGGAGGTGCGTTTTTACTGATTCTGTCTACAAGCTCGGCTGCAAACCTTGTTTCTTCCCCCAGTTCCCGGAGGTTTGGTTTGATTACAGAAAGAACGTCGGAAAGAAGCTGTTTTCCCATACAATAAGGTTTTAAAAGAACACTAATAAATGTTTCACATGCGCTGGCCACTGCTGCTCCTGTTTGCGGTACTCTTGCTGAGCTTTGGATGCATCGAGGAAAAAACGTTTGAAGGAACAAAATCTGAACAGCTGGCCGAGGCCCAGGAATTTGACCTTGACCAGGACGGAATCCGAGACTACAGGATTTACTCGTTTGCACCTTATACTGTCCAGGAAAGTGGAATGGAAGTCAAAAGAATGGTAACTGTAACCACCCGGACGACGGCCACCTATACCTCGATAAATCCCAATCTCACTGATGTTGACCTGCTTATTGCCGACCAGAGCCTGGAGGAGTTTTCCCAGAGCAGAAAGCAGGCAGACAACGCCTGCAGCAACAAAATAGGCCTTGCCAAGGTGGTGTGCTCCGACGTACAGACCTGCAGCCGGCTCTGCTCCAGCGCTTCCCTCAAATGCAGAAATGTTGCAGAGGCATATGAGGATGAGCTGGCCGGGGCAATGATTTCCTACGTGCAGTCCAACAACGAAATAAGCTCCCTTACCCTGGATGCAAGAAGAATGGTGTTTGACCTCCGGGAAACCACTGATGAGGACAGAAACAGCTTTCTTAGGAAGACCCGGGACATAGTTGCCAGCATTGCCGACATCAACACCAATCCCCTCTATGTTCATCCTGAAATAGACCTCTGCGACGCCTCTGATTTCGGAGTAGAGCATCTCACTGATGCAGCAGAAAAAATCGGGAACTACCGCACTGAAGCGTGCGGCTACCATTACCGCATTATGCTTTCGGTAAAGCCGACCGAACCCAAAGACAAAAGCGGGCTCGGGGTTGAAACAGGCGGAGTAGGGTTAACTGACACCCTGCCAGTTGCATCTGTCCAGAATACCCAGGAGATTTCCTCAATCCAGAAGGTAGTTGCAACAGAAAGCAGCGGGAATGTCCGGCTGAGCTGGACCTCAGACCAGGCATCAGGAGAGGGCTACCTTCTCGTATATGAATTTGAATCTGATACACCGCCGGAAACTCTGGTTGCCTCCCTTGAAAACCCTGACCTCAAGGTAAGAAAAATCGACCTTAGCGGGCTCATTCCCGTTAATATGATATTTCAGCTGTTCTGGGGCATAACCGGCAATTATTATCTGGCGATGGGGATTGCCCTCGGAACCCTGCTCTCAGCGCTGTTTCTTGCATACAACATAGTAATCGTCCTTTTTACCCTTGCAAGCCAAAAGCTGGCAGGAGCCTCTTTCACTACCGGGTTCAGAAAGGCATTTGGAAGGACCGAGGTAAGGTGGAAAAGCGACATCGTTATTGCTGCGGTATTCCTTGCATTGGGCATAGGGGTATCGATATTCCTGGCAACCCCCACTCTTGAGCCGCCGGAACTAATGGAATCTGTTGGTTTCCTGGCCCAGAACGGCGAGGGGGCCGTTGGCATAGTACTTATAATGTTCGGTGTGCTCATGGCCTATCTTTCTGCCGAGAACCTCGGAAAGATAATACTGCTGGAAAAGGTATACGGAAACGTGATGAAAAGCGAGAAGCAGGCATTCCTTGCCAAGGCAGACAAGCTTAAGGAAAGAATCCGCCTTCTCAGCCAGCTTGTCGATGAATACAGCAAAGAAAATTTTGACGTGGGAAAGGAATATGATGCATATGCTTCCCTGAAAGGCATAAACATTGATTCTCTCACCAAGGACATGACCCCGCGTACCAAGACCCTTATCAATGAATATCTGACAAAGGCAGACCGGGCAATAAACAGCCTGGAGGAAAAGAAAAAACTGGCAGATGAAAACTGGGAAAAATGGAAGGAAACAATTTCCAAGCTCTTGGAAGAGCAGGAAGAGGTTTATGTAAGTTCGCTTGTCACAATTCCCGCATCGCTGAGAACCTGGGCCCTGGCGCGTTATGCCAAGGAAGAAGGGCTTCTCCTGGAAAGGGACGCAATAAAGAAAATCAAGGTAACTCCTGAAAAAACAGTCAGGGAATTGATGGGAAAGGGGCTGATTAGGGGGGTCATAGTGATAAAGAATGAGAAGGTGGTGCTTTCCGAATTCTCGGACGGCAAAAATACTGTTGTAACTGCCCTTTCCCTTAAGCTGAGGTCTTACCTGGGCTCACTTGCAAAGAACCTTGGCCAGCATTCGCCCCAGAGCTTTGTTTCAGTCGGGCAGCAGATTGTTCTGGTGCTGCTGCGCAACAAGGGCATGGATTCAATGCTCTTCGTCAAGCGGGAAAAATTCAATGAAGCAGTCAGGCAGTGGAAGGAAAAATCCAAGGTTTTTGAAGGGGTTTGATGGCCAAAAACAACACTGGTTGCCCGCCTTCATCTTGCACTTTTTAGCGATAAAAACAAAGCAATTTAAAGACTATTTAACAATGTTTTTCTGTTGTTCGGACAGCGCTCTTTATCGACGTAAATCTGGATAGGATAACAGCGGTAATGCTCATGGAAAGGGAAGAAGGTTATACGGCCAAAGAAATACAAGTTCTTGAGGGCCTGGAAGGAGTCAGGAGAAGACCCGGGATGTACATCGGAGACACCGTCAAAAGAGGGCTCCACCACCTGATTTACGAAATCGTGGACAACAGCATAGATGAGGCCCTTGCCGGCTATTGCAGCATGGTGGAGATTGCCCTGAAAAAGGACGGTTCGGTGAAAATCAGGGATGATGGAAGGGGCATTCCGATTGACAGGCACAAGTCCGGCAAATCAGCCCTGGAAGTTGTTTCCAGCTCCCTGCATGCCGGGGGAAAATTTGCCAAAAAGGCATATCAGGTTTCCGGAGGCCTGCATGGGGTGGGCATGAGTGTTGTCAACGCCCTTTCCGAATGGATGAATATCGAGGTCCACCGCGAAGGGAAAATATACACCATAGGGTACAACAAGGGAAAGCTGACGCAGGAGGCCCAGACCGCCGGAGAAACCCGGTACCGGGGGACAGTAGTCAGGTTCAAGCCCGACCCTGGAATCTTCACAGTGCTCGAGTTCGACTATGATTACCTGAAGGAAAGGCTGATGGAGCTTGCCTTCCTGAACAAAGGCCTCAGGATAGTTCTTGAGGACGAAAGAGCCGGAAAAAAGGGGGAGTTTGTCTACAGAGGGGGGATAGTGGAATTTGTAGGGCATCTTAACAAGGCCCGCAACATGCTCCACGAGCCATTTTATTTTGAAAAAAAGGCAGACGGTGTGGAAATTGAGGTAGCAATACAGTATACCGACACGTACAACGATATGGTTTACAGTTTTGTAAACAACATCAAGACTATTGAAGGCGGAACCCACCTGACCGGTTTCAGGACTGCTCTCACCAGGGCAATGAATGATTATATCAAATCCGGCAATCTTGTCAAGGAAGACAGAAGGATTACCGGCAACGATGCAAGCGAGGGGCTTACTGCAGTGATTAGCCTCCGGGTTCCGGAGCCGCAGTTCGAAGGCCAGACCAAGACCAAGCTGGGAAACAGTGAAATCAGGGGCATTGTAGACAGCGTGGTTTATGACAATCTCAAAACCTATCTGGAGGAGCACCCGATTGAGGCAAAGGCCATTGCCCAGAAGATTATCAGTTCCCTGGAGGCGCGGGAGGCAGCTCAGAAAGCAAAGGAACTCATCAGAAGGAAGACTGTATTTGAGAGCAGCCTGCTGCCGGGCAAGCTTGCAGACTGCAGCGAGCAGGACCCTGAAAAGGCAGAGCTTTACCTGGTGGAAGGCGATTCGGCCGGAGGATGTTTTTCGGGAGAAACCAGGGTTGCATTGGCAGACGGACGGAATCTTAGTTTTAGGGAACTTGTTGAAGAACACAAACAGGGTAAACAGAATTTCTGCTACACCATTCTAAAGGACGGGAGAATTGGGATTGCGCCAATAAAAGAACCAAGGATTACACGAAGAAACGCAAAAGTGATAAGAATTGTAACAGATGCAAGCGAAGAGATTATTTGCACCCCAGACCACCTGTTTATGCTACGCGATGGTTCCTACAGAAGGGCAGATGAATTAAATGAAAAAATATCCCTAATGCCGCTCTATAGACAACATTCAAAATTAGGCAAGAGAATCACGATAAAGGGTTATGAGCTTGTCTTTGACCCCAAAGAAGGCAGATGGATATTCACACATCTGCTTGGGGATAGATATAACCTTGATACCGGCAAATACAAGAAAAGGAAAACTTCCTGCGTCCACCATATTGACTTTGATAAACGAAATAATAATCCCAGCAATTTGTTAAGGATGGGCAAGAAAGAGCACCTTGAGCTTCATGCAAATCAGATAAAGGAGACTATGAAAAGACCGGAGGTACCCGAAGCGATCAGAAAATCACACCAAAGCAAGGAATATCGAAAAAGGATTAGTGCGACAATGAAAAAGCCAAAAATGAGGAAAATGCTAAGTGAAGGGGCAAAGAAACAATGGGAAGATAATGCGTTGATTGAATGGAGGAAAGAAAAAACAGAATCACAATGGACTGCAAAGTTCAGAAAAACAAGGAAAAAAGCATATGACAGGAGTTATAAGGCAAGAGCCATTGCAGTCATGAGAGAATTGTATGAAAGAGAGGGCGGGATAACCCAGGAAAACTACCAAAAAGAAAGAATGAGAAGGAGTGACAAGGCCCTTCTCCGCTATGATACCATATGTGAAAGATTCTTTGATAACAACGAGAACGCCATGCATCAACACATTAAATGCTATAACCATAAAATCCAGCGAATCGGACAAGTCGAAGAGAGAATAGATGTTTATGATTTGGAGGTAGAGGAAACGCATAACTTTGCCCTGGCAAGCGGTATGTTCGTACATAATAGCTCCAAGCAGGCAAGGGACCGGGGATACCAGGCTATTCTTCCCCTGCGGGGGAAGATACTCAATGTGGAAAAGGCGCCGATGCACAAGGTGCTGAACAGTGAAGAAATAAAGAACGTGGTAATGTCTCTGGGTGCCGGCTTCAAGGAAGACTTTGACATTTCAAAGCTTAGGTATCACAAAATAATAATCATGGTTGACGCAGATGTGGACGGGTCCCACATCCGGACACTCCTGCTTACTCTGTTCTACAGATACTTCCGGGAGATAATAGAGAAGGGATACCTCTACATTGCCCAGCCGCCCCTTTACCGCATAAAAAAGGGGAAGGGCATACGCTATGCATACACTGACCAGGAGCTGGAAAAGGTGCTTGCAGAGGTAGGGGAGAACGCATCCATCCAGAGATACAAGGGCCTTGGGGAAATGAATCCCGGCCAGCTCTGGGAAACCACCATGAGTCCCGAGACAAGGACGCTGAAAAAGGTAACCATTGAGGATGCAATTGTGGCTGATGAGCTGTTCACGATTCTGATGGGCGATGCAGTAGAGCCCAGAAGGGAATTTATTGAGGAAAATGCGGTTCAGGTTAAGAACCTCGACATCTGATGCGCTATGGCCGAAAGAATACTGGAAAGGACTATCGAGAAGGACATGAAAGAGAGCTACCTCGACTATGCAATGTCAGTAATCATAGGCAGGGCCATACCTGATGTCAGGGACGGCCTGAAACCGGTTCACCGGAGGGTGTTGTATGCGATGCACGAGCTGGGGAATACCTACAGTAAACCGCACAAGAAGAGTGCAAGGATTGTGGGTGAAGCCCTTGGTAAGTACCATCCCCATGGCGACATGGCAATCTACGATTCACTGGTGAGGATGGCCCAGCCCTTTTCTCTGAGATACCCCCTGGTAGACGGCCAGGGAAACATGGGCTCCATTGACGGTGACAATGCCGCTGCAATGAGGTACACTGAGGTAAGGATGGCCAAGATGGCCGCCGAGCTTCTTTCTGACCTGGAAAAGGAAACTGTGGAATGGTCGGACAATTTTGACGGCACAATGAAAGAGCCGGACGTTCTGCCTTCCAAGATACCGAACCTTCTTGTCAATGGCTCTTCAGGAATCGCAGTGGGGATGGCCACCAACATACCCCCGCACAACCTCAGCGAAGTGGTAGGTGGAATAATTGCAGTAATAGACGGTGCTGAAGAGACTGACCTGCTCAGCATCGTCCATGGGCCTGACTTCCCGACCGGCGGAAAAATCGTGGGAAGGGCAGGGATAGTGCATGCCTACAGGCATGGCAGGGGCATTGTAAAGGTCAGGGGAAGGGTGGAAAAGGATGAGAATAAGAACACCCTTACAATACGGGAGATACCCTACCAGCTTGCAAAAACCTCCCTGATTGAATCAATTGTCAAGGCAGTCAAGCAAAAGAAAGTGGAGGGCATCTCCGGCATACACGACCGCTCTGACAAGGAAGGCATGGAAGTCATTATCGACCTGAAAAAAGGCTATGACCCCGACGTGGTTACCAACCAGCTTTACGCCCATACCCCGCTTCAGTCGACCTTCGGAATAATCAACCTTGCGATATGCGGCAAGCAGCCCAAGGTTATGCCCCTTTATGATATAATAACTGAGTTCATAGAGTTCAGAAAGGAGATTGTCAGAAGGCGCTCAGAGTTTGAACTCCGGGAAGCGCAGGAAAGGGCCCATCTCCTGGAAGGGCTCAGGATTGCCCTGGAAAATATAGAGTCTGTAGTTGATTTCCTCCGAAAGTCCAAGGATGTGGAAGAAGCAAGGGGGGGGCTGATGCGGAACTATTCACTCAGCGAAAAGCAGGCCAGCGCAATCCTGGAGATGAGGTTGTCCAAGCTGATAGCGCTGGAAAGAGAAAAGATTGAAGCCGAGTACCGGGAGCTGGTCAAAAAGATAGCCTGGCTTAAGGAAGTGCTTGCCGATACAGGAAAGATTCTGGCCATTATCAAAGACGAGCTGAATGAAGTCAAGGAAAAATACGGGGATGAAAGGCGCACTGAAATCATAGAAGGCGAAGAGGACCTGGACATAGAGGCGCTCATTCCCAATGAGGATGTGGTGGTTGTCATAACCAACCGCGGCTACATCAAAAGGGTAGGGCTGGACGAATACCGCACCCAGCACCGCGGAGGCAAAGGCATAATCGGAGCAGGAACCAAAGAAGAGGACGTTATCCAGGATGTCATAGTTACCAAGAACCATGACTACCTCATGCTGTTCACAGACAAGGGCAGGGTGTTCTGGATGAAGGTCTACAAGGCTCCGGAAGGAAGCCGGTATTCGACCGGAAAGACGCTGGTCAGCCTGCTTGACCTCAAGGACGAGAAGGTTACTTCCTGGGTAAGTGTGGACAGGTTTGACACCGGAGAGTTCCTGATGATGTTTACAAAGAAGGGAACCGTCAAAAGAACCGCGCTGGAGAATTTCAAGAATGTCAGGCGGGGAGGGATCATTGCGATAACCCTGAAGGAAGGGGACCGGCTGGTAGAGGTCAGGAAAACAGACGGAAAACAGGAGGTCCTCATAGCAACAAAGAAAGGGCAGGCAATAAGGTTCAGGGAAACCGACGCCCGGGAAATCGGCCGTACCGGCCAGGGGGTTATCGGAATAAGGCTGAAGTCTGAAGACGATGAAGTAGTGGGCAGTGCGGTATACTGGAAGCCGGCCCTGCTTACAGTAACTGAAAACGGCTACGGAAAAAGAACTGCAATCGATGACTACCGGCTTCAGTCAAGGGGCGGCTCCGGAGTAATAAACATCAAAACCGAAGGCAGGAACGGTGATGTGATACGGGTGGCTGCAGTAGATGAAACCGATGAAATAATAGTAATGACCGACCAGGGGCAGGCAATCAGGACGTACGTCAAGGACATTTCGGTAATCGGCAGGAACACCCTGGGAGTAAGGATTATCCGGCTGGCAGAAGGGGAAAAGGTCGCAACATTCACTGTGGTTCCGCAGGAAGAAAAGGAGGAGCCGGAGAAAGAGTAGCCTTTTATCTTTTGGCCTGATTTTCATCCTATGGACGGGCAATATGTCGCAATCCTGGTTTTTTGCATAATAGCAATGCTTGCCATCCTGGCATTTCCTTTTCTGTTTCCTGAAGAAAGAAAAGAAGCCCCGGCCACATGCACCGAATATCCCGGGCAGACGGAGATTGTACTTCCTTCTCCTGATTATCAGGGGGAAAACCTTGAAACCACCCTTGAAAACAGAAGGTCGGTGCGGGAATACTCTTCCGAAGAGATTACCCTGGAAGAGCTTTCGGTGCTGCTCTGGGCAGGAGACGGCACAACCAGCGAAAGTGGATTCAGGACCGCCCCTTCCGCAGGTGCGCTTTATCCGGTGGACCTTTATCTTGTCCCCAACCGCGTAGAGAATGCATCATGCGGCATCTACAGATACCTTCCCGAGGAGCACAAGCTTGTCCTGGTAAAAGAAGGCAGGTTCAATGACGAGCTTTATGGAATGTCCTACAACCAGGCCCATGTCCGGGATGGCGCTGCAGTGGTTGTTTTGGTGGGGGTTCCGGACAGGATATCCTGGAAATACCAGGAGAGGTGGAGGGACTTCATACTTATTGAAGCAGGGCATATTGCCCAGAATATGCTGCTGGAGGCTGTTTCGCTGGGAATAGAAGCAGTCCCGGTAGGGGGCTTTGAAACAGGCAGAGTCGGCCGGCTGCTGGAGCTTGAAGACCGGGAAACGGTTTATATGGTTGTACTGGGAAAATCAAAATCCTGAGTTGATTTTCTGGAAAAGAGAGGCAGGCCCTATGTCTGCCAGCACCATCTTACCATCTGTGCCATAAACAAGAAACTGCTTTCTGGAAATGCACTGGTGAAGAGTAGAAGAGCGGGGGAGAATCTCGGTAAACGGGATATTTCCGGTTTCTTCCACTGCCTTTCCCAGGTAATACCCATTTCCCTCAAGAAGAGGCGGGGTAAGGATAGTAAGCTCGGTTTTTCTGGACGAGGTGACAACCATTCCATTTGCCCTTTGGGCCGTTCTTTCCTCTGAATAGGACATAGTAAGCTCTGCATAGTACTGCTTTGGCTCGGTTTCATGGGGGCGGTATACAATCCGGAGCAGGGGGTCTTTCAGTGTCCCGTGGGATACTGAGATTTCTTTTTTTATCTGGGGATTGTCCATAACACTGCCAAAGCGGCATCTGACAAAATTCACCTGATTAAGCACTGTTATGGAATTCACCTGGTTTACCTGAAACTGCCTGGTAAGGGTTGCCGGGGAAACAAGTCCAAGCCTTTCTTCTCCCGTTGAGTGATAAAGCTCAGCAAGACCATGGATTATTTCCCTGAGATTCTTCTTGATGTCATCATCTGAGCTGGTCTCTCCTGGCGAAAAGACTATTGCCCTCTGGTGCTGTCCCATCTGGGAGGAAGTAGAGAAAATCCGGCTGATAAGATAATCGGTTTCCCCTTTCTGAACCGCCCTTGCACATGCATACGCGGCCAGGGGGGCTTCATCTTTCAGGGATTTTACCTGCTCTCTTTCCACATAACCATGGCAGACTTCGCGGATTGCCATGCAGATATTGGAGGAGCCTCTGATTTTGTCAAGAAGCTGCATGGAACTGGTTGCCGGGAGCTTCCTGTCCAGCGCTTTTCCGGGTTTACGCCGGAATCCTCCCTGGCCATTGCTGCCTTTAATGATTTGCATGTGTATAATGTGTTACAGTATGTTTTAAAATGCTATTTTGGATGTAAAAAGAGCAACCTTTGGAATCAGCGGTATTCAGAATGCCTTTTTTTGGGTTTTTTCTTGATGATTTCAGCCACTTCTGCGGGGTCAACCTGAAGGCGGTGCTTCTGCATCACTTTTTTCATATCATAACCCTCTTCTTCAACGAGCTTTCCCAGGTCCCTGCCGGACACTTTCTGCAGGCGGTATACCCTCAGAACAGAATCAACACTGGCTCCCTTGGCCACCGCCCTGAGTATTTCAGGTATCGCTGCCTTGACGAATTTGCCTTTATTGTACTCCCTGAAAAGCTCAAGCAGGGCGCCTTCCAAATCCTTGAATTTTATTCCTTCCCGCCTCAGGGACACTACCGTGTCTTCCAGGGTAGTGGCGGCAAGCATCGGGTCTGCGCCTTTTTCAACAAGCTTCTCAAAAAGATGGATGTTCCTGGAACGCATCATCCTTTCTGCCATCTCCGGATTGAGCATCTTGCTGAGCCTTTTCCTTTTTTCCTCAGGGGATTCATAGCTTTCCACGGATGCAAGCAGGTCCCGGTCTACCGGAATCGGAGGGACGTCAGTTTCAGGATAGAGCCTTGCCCTTCCCGGAAGCGGCCTCATGAAGCTGCTGGTCCCGTCAGGCCGTGCCTTTCTGGTTTCCTCGGGGACAAAGTCCATGCTGGCACGGCGGACGGCATGCTCAAGCGCCTTTGTTGCCTGCTCCGCCGGAGCTACAACCATCACGAATACATCGTCCCCCCCTAAATCGAGTTTTTTCCCGAGCCCCTTTTCCTCTGCTTCGGAGATCTTGTATTTGGAAAGGTCCTCATCGCCGTGGATTATCCCTTTTACGCCTGCAAGCTTGGCGTAGTCGCTAAGCTCAGTGCCGTAGCGCCTTCCTTTCTGAATCTGGCGCCCGAGCAGCCCCTTGTGGCCTGCAAGCTTCTGGGCCATTGCCACCATGCCGGAATCCACGCCCTTTCTTATAAGCCTGGCATCAGTTTTGCTGAAAACGCTGGTAACGTCCACCGGATTCAGTTCAACCGGCAGCGCTTTTCTTTTCCTCAGCTCCAGAAGTATCTTCACCAGCTCAACCTGCCTTTGTTCCTCATTTTCAACATAAAGCGGAAGCATCTTCAGCTCCTGGGCACCCTTGATTTCAACCCTGGCTCCACCTGCAGTTGAGATATTCACGTCCTGCCTTATTGTGCCAAGGCCCCTTGCCACCCTGCCGGTGGCTCTCAGTATCATGCCCAGTTTTTCGGCTACCTCACGCAGGTGCTCGCCGTCTTTTATGTCCGGGTCAGTGGCAATTTCAATCAGGGGAATTCCAAGGCGGTCAAGCCGGTATGTAACCCTCCTTGATTCCGAAGCAACTATGCCTGCGCTCTCCTCCTCCAGTGCAATGGTGGGAATCCGGACAGTTCCCTTGGAGCTTTTCAGGTGGCCGTTCAGCGCCACAACTGATGTCCTCTGGAATCCGGAGGTATTGCTACCGTCAATAACCACCTTTCTCATGATGTGGACCTCGTCCACAGGCTTTGCATGGAGCTGCTTTGCAACCCCCAGCACTATCTTCAGTGCATCCTCGTTCATGGTATGGGGGGGCTCTTCATCTATTTCAACCAGGCAGTTGGATTCGTGGAAAACCTGATATTCGAAAACCTTTCTTTTTTCATATTCCGCACGGGAGGCTTCGTCTATCTCTCCCAGCTCGCTGAATACCGGATGAAGCTGCCGGGTGATAAGAAGGTCGGGCTCTTTTTCTACCAGCCGGGAAGGACAGTTGCAGAAAAGCTTGTGGGTATCAAGACGCTGATGGATTTCTATTCCAACCTTCATTCAGATTTCCTCCAGTACAGACCTGCTGCTGATTTCACCCGCAACATCGGCCATCATTAGCTTCCCGGCCTTTTTCATATCCCTGGTCTGGCCAAGAACCCAGCACAATTTCACGTATGCAGTTTCCGGGGTCCAGTCCGCCCCGTCCCCTATTACTCCTGCCCTGTTGAGAAGCCTTCCGTTGGTGTACACCCTCATGCAAAGCCTTCCGGATATGCACTGGGAGCTCATTACCACCGGAATGCCTGATTCAATCAGCTCTTTTAGCGGCTGGTAGATGCTGGTTACTGTTTTGTCGTCAAAGGCATTGACCGGCACATGGCCCAGCCCGGTTCCGACCAGAACCACGCCGTCATAGGAATCAAGCCCGGATATGAATTCCGGCCTTATGTTGGGATGGGCATAAACCATTGCAATATTATCGTTGAGCTTCTTTCTGGAAACCAGCTCTCCGCCCGACCTTTTCCTGTGCCCGGACAGCTCTTCAAAAACATCATTCCTGTAGTCGGCCCTGAAAAGGGGGAGGGCATTGATTGAATGAAAAGCGTCCCTTCTGGAGGTGTGCATCTTCCTCACCTTGGTCCCGCGATGGAAGTGGCAATAGTCATCATTGGTGCTGGAATGCATGCACACCATCACCTCCCCCACATCTTTGGTTGCTGCATAAACTGAATTCAGCAGATTCATCTCATTTTCACTGGAAGGCCGGTCCGAGCTTCTCTGGGAGCCCACCAGGACTACGGGAACAGGAAGGTTCTGAAGCATAAAGCTCATGGCAGCGGCAGTGTATGCCATGGTATCGGTGCCGTGCATGACCACTACGCCCTCTGAGCCCTTTTTGATTTCATTTTCAATCTCATCGGCAAGCACCCTCCAGTGGCCGGCATTCATGTCTTCTGAAAACAAAGAGAATATCTGGCGGGAATGGATGGGCCATTTCTTTAATTTCGGGAATGCGGTTCTCAATTCCTTGGGAGTGATGGATGGGTAAACCGCCCCGGTCTTATACTCGATTCTGGAGGCAATGGTCCCCCCGCAGCCCAGGATGGCAACATCCCCTTTTTTGGGGGCCTCCTGCTCAGCCTTGTGCTCAGGCCTTGCCCCTGCAGTCTCCAAAAGCTCAATCTCATCCGCCTTGATTCCGATGTTATAGCCGCTCTCCTGCTTGATTACCACAACATCGGGGTCTCCTGAAAACGGGCGGGGCATCAGCATTCCGGTAAACCTGGCCCCTCTTGAAAGCACCCTGACCAGGTCCCCCACCCCGATATTTTTTTTCTTCAGGAGTTTCTTTACTTTGTCTGAATACATTTCAATCAGCTATTTTGTAAATCTTGACCGCTCCGCCGCTGGAGGTGAATGCCAGCTCGAATCCCGGGATGCTGTTCAGGAAAAGGCCCTTGTAAAGGTTGGAATCATAGAACTCTCCTTTCCGGTCCTCATAGCCTGATTTTATCACTCCGTTCTCAATCCAGATTGGCTCATTGGTGTAAAACAGGGTTGCTGCAGTTACCGGGCCAAGGTGAGAGGTGTGGTACTGCAACGGCAGCTGAAGCATTGCCTTGTTCAGCTTGAGGTCTCCGGTAGGATAGGTCTGGTTAAGGTAGTATGTTCCGGGAATTGTTTCGTTGGTGGCCAGCAAGACGTTGCCCACGCAATAGGCCGGCTCCATGTGAACTGCATTCCTGCAGTAGGAAACCGTGTTGGCATCCTTGGGATTGACACAGCCAGGAGGGTAATAGTGGCGGTAGAAAGTGCCGAGGAACTCGGCCTCCCCGTTCTTTTCCTGGTATACGTCTTCGTAAACCTTGTAGGCAAGGTTTCCGGTCTTGTTGCCGGTTTTTGATATTGTGCAGGGCTGGCTGGAAATGAATATGGTCTCCCACAGGTGTTCAGCTTCACAGTCGGACTTCATGGTGCCTCTTTCCACAGTGGTCTCGTTGTTGTGGGCGCAGGAAAGATAATTCAAAGCACCGTATTTTCCACCCAGGGATGCGCCGCTCATAATGAGCTCCATGTCTAAAAGGGCATATTCGCTGTCATGCTCTTTCATCCAGTCCTTAAGCTCTTCGGGGGTGGCATCAAGATACCCGTCCGCAACCGCGCCAATCATTGTCTTGGAGCGGTGCTCGTTTCTGAGAACTGCATTTTTCTGGCCAAAGAAGTTTATCCAGTGGCCGTAGTCCCACCAGGAGGTGGTCCGGGAATCGTTTTCAGTGTTGTGGCGTATCCACTCCATGGTCTCAATCCAGTAGGGGGCAATACGCTGGCAGCGGAAGGAGGCCACCGAAGCTTCCCAGAAAGGTGCCTTTCCCCGCTTGCTGTAATGGGAATAATCAGACAGGATGGAAAGCTCGCAGAGCTTTCTGTTGTACTGGTAGTTGGTCCCCTGCTCTGCATATCCCGTCGGGTCTTCAGCTGCGGCGCATACAACGGAATCATTGGAAACATCGCAGAACTGCTGAAACTTGGGGGCAAGTTCTGCCGGGTCATTCTGGTACAGCGGAATTGCAGACCCCCAGAGAAGAGAAGGCGCAAAGCCACCGAATGCAAACTGGATTACAACCAGCGCAGTCCCCACTACAAGCAGTGCGCGGCCCACAGCTTCCCTGGTTTTCTCGCCCTTTAAAATCTCGCTCAGAGGCCCGCCCAGGGTTCCAAGGGAGAATCCGATGGCAACCGAGAGCAGCACGGCTGCGTATACCGTGTATTTTGCCTTGATTATGCCGACCACAAAGGCAGGCATGATGAATGTGAGCATCAGCAGGGAAAGGTTGTTTTCCTTGTATTTTACAAACCGGTAAAGGGCATATGCTGCTGCAACCCAGAAGGCAAGCACCCAAAGCAGCAGCAGGCTGTTGGCCTTGTCAACAAACTGGACGTTGGTGCCAAGCACCAGGTTCACTATGCCGACAAACAGGGCAAGCGCAAGATTGACCGGGACTGTAACAATCAGGAACAGCTGGGAGAATATCCAGCCCAGCCCGTCTTCCAGGCCGGCTGCGGCGCCTTCCGAGCCCAGCCGCAGGATTGCTGTTACCGGTGTGAGCAGGGTGGCAAACACCACATCATAGGTCTGAGCAACGAAGCCCATCGTGCTTCCCAGGTTGGAGGGGGCAAGGTTCTGCTCTGCGATTGTTCTCTGGAGAGGAAAGCGGAATTCCGCTATGCCGAATGCCCTTTTTGCAGATTTGGTGGCATACTCCCCAAGAGGCGTTGCGGCCAGGGCAACCATCCCCACTAGCAGGACAGCGGCAAGGGCCAGGGATGCCTTCTGGAAATCAGGCAGCTTTTTCTTGAGAATATACAAAAGTCCCACAAATGCCAGCGCAAGGAAGTAGGGGGCAACTATGGTGAAGTCCATGGTGAACCATCCGCGCCGGAACCAGTCCCTGAGTATAAAGCTTCCCAGGAAAGGGCCGATGAGGAATATCACCGCATTTGATTTCAGCAGGCTGAAGAGCCCGGATTCGTCTTCATCTCTCAGATAGAGGGCTATTGACTGTACAACCATGAACAGCATGGCAGATATCATTGCAAGAACCTGGGACCCGCTTCCCAGTGCAACCGCGGCAAAGCCAAGGCCGGCCAGTGCCGGGAAGAGCAGTCCCCCCTTTCTTTTCAGGGTGAGTGCATACATTGCAAAGAAAAATGTCAGCGAAAAGAATGCATATGGCTGGATTTCCTGCTCTCCTGCGGAAAGCTTCATTATGAAAATAGGCACTGAAGTGGCCAGGCCTGCGGAAACCAGGCCCCATTCCCTTTTGGTAACCACCGAGACAAAGAGATAGATGAAAAACACCGCAAGCACTGCGGCAACCGGGGGATACATGGACGCCAGCACCGCCAGAAGCATGTTGTCGTATTCTGTCCCGCCATTGTAAAGGGAATACCAGACAGCTTCAAGATAAGAGAGTGCAGGCACCTGCCGGTGCTCCACTTCCAGCTCAGGGTACCAGGCAGTCTGGTCGTCAAACGGGTTTTCCCCGAATACCAGAAGCTGCTGGGCAATGTACGTGTAGTAGTAGGGGTCCAGCTCCTGGAATACCGGGCTGTAGGTGCCCACCCTCAGCATAAAGCTGACCACCAGTATCAGCAGAAGGAAAAATGAAACTGCTGCTTCTTTTGTGACTGTAATATTCTCTGCTCCAAGCTTCGGCATTTCCGGAAGCTTCAGCCCTTCATATGCTTTTTTCCAGACAAATACCGCAATTGATATCAAGTAAAGAAGGGCAACCGAGACAACTGCAACCATGTAGCTGAATTTTACCCCGGCCAGGAAATACATAAGAAACGGAATCAGGGCAAGCAGGACGATTCCCAGCGCAAATCCAATCAGCAGCTTCTCAAGCCAGAGGAAATCCTGCTTCCTTAAGATTCCAAAAGACAGGATGGCCCCGGGAATAAAGGCAGAAACAAAAATCCAGAATAGTAATAGCAGTAGTTCAAAGGATACAAACACAAATTCACCAATATTTTACAGATATTCAATCTGTTCTCGCTCTTCAGCGGACTGCTCGCCCTTGCCCAGTATATAAGGCGACTTTACACCGGTAATTATTGCGGTGATTCTTATGCCGCTTTTGACAGCAGGGTTAATTCTAGCGCCAATCTTTATATTTGCATTCTCATCAAAGCTTTCGGTAAGCAGCTCTCCGGTCCTGATTGCGTCCCCCAGGGTAAGCTCAGACCCTCCTTCGAGATGAATAAGGCAGCCCCGGGCTCCTTCATAATCCACATCCAGCAGCGGATGCTCAAGGGTATCCTTGACTGCATCGTTGACCTTGTCATGGCCGTTTCCGCTGCCCAGGGATATCATAGAAAGCCCCCCGCCTTCCATCACTGTTTTAACGTCTGCATAGTCCACATTGATAAGGCTGGGGAACATGATTGTGTCGGAAATGCCGGTAACTGCGCGGGTGGTTATGGAGTCTGCAAGCTCAAATGCCTTGTTTATGGGAAGGTTGGGCGCATACTCAGCCAGCCGGTTGTTGTCTATCACCACTACGGTATCACATACCTTTACCAGCTCCTGAAGGGATGCCTGGGCCTTCTTTAGCCGGACCCTCTCCAGTGCAAACGGATAGGTAACCATTGCCACCACGATGGCTCCCTGCTCCTTGGCAATCCGGGCAATCTCCGGCGATGCGCCTCCGCCGGTTCCTCCGCCCATGCCTGCACAAAGAAAAGCAAGCTCATTTTCGCCTATTTCCTTTTTCAGAAGGTCCCGGTCTACTTCGGCGCATTTCTTGGCAACGCCAGTGTCACCGCCTGCCCCCAAGCCCCTGGTAATGGTCTTCCCAAGAAGCACCTTCTTGTGGGCGTTCATAATATTCAGGTGCTTTCCATCAGTATTGATTGCAATGGTCTTTGCACTTTTAATGCCAGTGTTGTAAATGCGGTTGATGCAATTGCACCCTGCGCCTCCTACGCCCAGAACCGCAATCCGGATGTTTGAACTCTCGGTATCCCTCAGGGATTCGTCTTCCTTAGCTGCTTTGACAATATCTTCGAACATGTACCCCCCTCTTAGACGTTACGTTAAATTGCAAAGAAAAGAATATAAAATCCCCTAATATTGCAGAAACAAGAAAAAGAAGGGGAAAACCACCATACAAGGAGGGATGGGTGGGTGGGATGGTGGCCCCCCTCTTGAGCATCAGTATTCATATCCGTCCATGGCTTCCTGCATGTAGTCCTCCATGGTGCACACCTTGCCCGGTGTAGCAAACATGGATGAATCATAAATCCAGGGCAGGCAGCTTATCTGGGTGGACGGAACATCTTCAAACTCAGGGGTGTCAACGGTCATGCCCCCCATATCTCCGCTCGGCTCGCCGCCGTCCCCGGCTTCGGACTCCATAGTAAGCCAGTCACAGGTGGAGCCGGGAGGGAATTTGCTGCCTTCGCACCCAAAATAAACCTTGTTGTTTTTCAGTATGTAAACGAATTTGCCGCATTCTTCCATCCCTTCCATTTCGGATTCCCAGCGGATTTCATTCTCGCCGTTTGCATACAGCTTGACATCCGTGGTCTCGCCGTCCTGGGTGGTGGTGATGTCGCACTGCACCGGAATTCCGAGGGCCATGACTGCTGCGTAGTCAAGCCCGGTGAGGTCAACTCCGCTGTCAGGCTCCTGCCCTGCTCCGTCCTCATCGCCGGTGTCGCTGTCAGAAACGCCGTCCCCGGTTTCAGATGGTCCGGTTGCATTGTCCTCTGCTTCACCGGCCTGTTCTTCGCCGGCCGCAGGCCCTTCGCCTTGCTGCTCGGGAGCAGCACAGCCGAAAAGCAGAAGGGCAAATACAATTGAAAGAATCGCTGCATTTTTCATCATGACAATCACGCAGTGCATAGAATTCTAACCTTTTTAAAGCTGCCGCGCAAGGCCGGCAAATAAACTTAAGCATTCCCCGGGGCCGGCTCTGCGACCACAGCAGAGTAAGGGTTTATTAAGATTAAAACAGCAGTTTCCCTGGTAATTCTTATGGCAAGTCTGGAGTGCGAATTTTTCGGCAGGAAGCTGAAAAACCCGATAATCCTTGCATCCGGTGTTCTGGGAATGACAAGGGAAAGCCTGGAAAGGTCATGCAACAGCGGATGCGGCACCGTAACCACCAAATCCCTGTCCATGGAGCCGCGAAAGGGTCATGAGGGCCCGAACATTGTGGAAACAGAATGCGGACTCCTGAATGCAATGGGGTATCCCAATCCCGGCATTGAAGAGGGGCTAAAGGAGTTCAGCGGCTGGAAGAGAGAAGAGCCCCTGATAATCAGCATAGTGGGGAAGGACAGAAAGGAATTTTCAGCGCTTGCTGAAACTATAGAAAATCAGGGCGATGAGCTTAATGCCAGTGCGGTGGAGGCGGTGCTTTCCTGCCCCCATACCCCCGGCTACGGCACGATGGCAGGGCAGGGAGCGGCAGAATCAGTTGCAGACATCACCTCTGCAATAAAGGAAAACACCAAACTGCCCCTGATAATCAAGCTGTCCCCGTCTGTTCCCGGAGTGGTAAAGGCGGCCGGAGCCGCAAGGGATGCGGGCGCAGATGCAATCAACATGGGCAATTCGCTGGGGCCGGGCATGAAGATTGACATACACCGGAAGATGCCTGTCCTGGGATTCGGAATGGGGGGGCTGAGCGGCCCGCCCATAAAGCCTGTTGCAGTACGTTGCGTGTATGACATTACCAGTTCAGTGGACATTCCGGTAATCGGAACCGGCGGGATAAATGCAGGAGTGGATGCAATTGAGATGATGATGGCGGGCGCGAGCTGGACCGGAGTAGGGACTGCAGTATACTACAGGGGGCCGGAGGCATTTGATTTGATTGCCAGGGAGATGAATGTCTGGCTGGACATGTACGGATACAGCAGCATTGACGAGATTAAAGGTGCAGTTCATGAGGAAATTCGAAAACATTAAGCCGGTATACAGCCGGAAGGTCAGGAAAGTGATTGAGGAGAACTACCGGGTGAAGACCATAGAGATAGAGCATGATATGAGGGATGCGCTGCCCGGGCAGTTCCTGATGGTCTGGGTGCCGGGAGAGGGTGAGCGGCCGATGAGCATCGGCAACAGCAACCCCCTCACAATATCAGTGGCCAGTGTGGGGAAGGTTTCGTCCAAGCTGCACGAGCTCAGGGCAGGTGACATGGTTTCCTACCGCGGACCTTTCGGGAGGCCGTTCCGGATACCAAAGGATGCAAAAAGCATGCTGGTAATCGGCGGCGGCTATGGTGTGGTGCCCATGTATTTCCTGGCCAGGGTTGCAAAGCAGAACGGAATGGGTGTTTATTCAGTGGTTGGAGGCAAAACAGGCAAGGATATTATATGGGAAAAGCAGCTTTTTACAGTGAGCAAGGAAGCGTTTATAACCACTGACGACGGCTCACGGGGCAAAAAAGGAACGGTCATGATTGAGGCGGAATGGCTGATTGGCGAAAAAAAGATTGACCAGGTCTATGCCTGCGGACCGGAGAAGATGATGCTGGCGGCGGCAAAGGTCTGCCATGACCATGGAATGCCCTGCCAGGTTTCGGTTGAGAGGCACATGAAATGCGGAGTCGGGATTTGTGGCTCCTGCGACATAAACGGCCACCTCTGCTGCCAAGACGGGCCGGTGTTCACCGGAGAGGAAGTTCTTTCAATGCCTGACTTCGGAAAAAGGAAACGGGATGCCAGCGGCAAGAATGTTGATATCTGAGCTACCAGGAAACTGGTAGGTAGCTATAAATACCTGGATTGGGCTAAACAAACAGGTTTTTATGGATATAGAAAAAGCAGCAGCCCGGCTCAGGAAAGGCGGGGTTGCAGTAATATATGACGGGGATGGACGCGAGGGGGAGGCGGACATGGTCTTCCATGCCGGCTTTGCGGCTCCTGAAAAAATCGAAACCCTCAGGAAGGATGCCGGCGGGTTAATCTGCCTGGCCATAGAAAAGGACATTGCAGACAGAATGGGCCTGCCTTTCTATACCGAGATCCTGTCGGGCTCTGGTTTTGATATAAAGGCAATGGAATGCACCAAGACAGCATACAAGGACAGGCCTTCTTTTGCTATTGCAGTAAACAACAGGGGGGTGTACACCGGAATAACAGACAACGACCGGGCCATGACAATCAGGAAAATGGCTGAGCTTGCTGAGAACCGGGGAGATTTGAAAGAAGGGCTGATAAGGGATTTCTATTCGCCCGGCCATGTGTTCCTGCTCATCGGCAGGGGAATCAGAAACAGGCAGGGGCACACCGAGCTTGCCCTCGCCTTAGCCAATGCTGCAGGCATGAAAGGAATGATGGTGCTCTGCGAAATGCTGGGAAGCGGAAAGGCGCTTTCCAAGGAAAATGCAAAAGAATATGCAGAAAAAAATGGCTGTCCTTTTCTGGAAGGAAAAGAGATTGTTGAGTGGTTGAAATGAAACTGGGAATTGTGGACACCATGTTCTCAAGGGTGAACATGGGCGATATTGCTATTGAGGAAGTGAAGGGCAGCTTTCCGGATGCCCAAATCAGGAGAACCACCGTGCCGGGGGTAAAGGACCTGCCGGTGGAATGCAAAAAGCTGCTGGATGATGGGTGTGACAGCTGCCTTGCACTCGGCATGGTGGGCGGAGCGCCTATTGACACCCAGTGCGCACACGAAGCGTCTTTGGGAATCCAGCAGGCCAAGCTCATGGCCGGCAAGCACATTGTGGAGGTTTTTGTGCATGAAAACGAGGCCTGGAGCGCAAAGGAGTTTGTTGAAATCTGCAACAACCGGGTCAGAAAGCATGCGCATAACGCAGTCCTGCTGGTGGAAAGGCCGGACGAACTGATAAAGAACGCCGGCAGGGGGGTAAGGCAGGGCAAGGAAGACGAAGGGCCGATAGAAGAGGACCTGGGGATAAAGGTTGCGGTAGTGGTAGGAAAAACTAATGGGGAAATAACATCCATGATGGAGGAAAAGGCCAGGGAGGAGCTTGAAGGCGAAGGAATTGAATACATGGTGCTGGCAGCTCCTGGTGCTTACGATATGCCGCTGCTTGTCAAGAAACTTTTGATGGACAAAATGGTTGATGGCGTGGTTGCACTGGGAGCAGTGGTAAAGGGAGACACCGCCCATGACAAGGTAATCGCAGAGGATTCAGCCAAGAGGCTGGGGGAGCTTTCCCTGGAATTCAGCAAGCCGGTGGCCCTTGGAATAATAGGGCACGATGCCGACTGGGAAACAGCAGAGGAGCGCGCAGAGGAATATGCAATCCGCTCGGTAAAGGCAGTTCTGCACAGCATAAAAACGCTGAGGGATTAAAATGAAAAAAATCGCAGAGGCGGACTTTCCCCTAAGGTCCGGGATGTACCGAATACATGCCTTTGTTGATGACGACGGAAGCGAGCACATTGCTTTGGTCCGGTGTGCCCATGAGCGCCACCAGGAGGTGCCGGTCAGGATACATTCCAAATGCCTCACCGGAGACACCTTCGGCTCCCTCCGGTGCGACTGCAGGCAGCAGCTGGAAGCGGCGCTGGAATACCTCTCGGGCGAGGAATGCGGCATATTCATTTACCTGGACCAGGAAGGAAGGGGAATAGGCCTTGCCAACAAGATAAGGGCTTACGAGCTTCAGGACCGGGGCAGGGACACGGTTGAAGCAAACCTGGAGCTCGGCTTTGCAGACGACCTCAGGGATTATGGCCCTGCCGCGGACATCCTCCGCTCCCTGGGCATAAAAAAGGTCAAGCTGATAACCAACAATCCCGGCAAGGTAAAGGACCTGGAAAAGCATGGGATTGGAGTTGTGGAAAGAATTCCCCTGGTGGTAGAACCCACTGAATACAATGAAAGATATCTCCAGACCAAAAAGGAGAAGATGAACCACCAGCTCTAGTTTTCAAGCCCGAAATAGGTTTCAGGAACGTCTTCGGTAAAGTATTCCAGCTCTGTTTCCTGGAAGATTTTCATATAGCCGCCGGGCCCGTAGCTGAAAAGATATGCTTCGGTAAGGTCAAGGGTCAGGTTGCGGTAAGCGATTATGCCGGTGCTTTCATCCAGGCATTCTGTCACCGGCCCGTCCAGATGCACCAACCCCCACAGAAGGGCCTCCTGCCTGGAAGTAAGGTTGCTTGATGAATTGAGAATCTCCCGGGCATAAGTCTTGTTGGCGGAAATCAGGAAGTTGTCGCACCTGAAACTGGCAGTGTCCACCCTTCCGGTGTATCCTATATCCAGGAGTTTTTCAATCCCAGCTTCCTCGGGAAGCCTGGTCTTTCCAAAGTATGCGCAGTTGTTTTTTATCCGGTCCAGCCTTTCATAATATTTATCAGAGTCATTCTGGTCCATTGCCCTCATGGTGCAGTCCGGTGTGCAGTTGTATATCCTTCCGTTCTTCCACATCACCGATGTTTCCATGCCCCCTTCCTCAACTGCGATTTTCATCATGTCTCCCCTGACATAAGTCCGGGTGGTCTGGTTGAAGGTATAGCCGCCAATAACATCCTCCGCGACTTCCCTTTCGCCCTGAACTGTTTCCAGCAGCCCCTGCACCGAGCCCTGCGACAGGTCTCTGGTAACAATTAGGAAATTGCCGGAAAGGGTATCGCAGGACTGGTTTTTCAGAGAGAAGTATCTTGCCATGTCCCCGGGCAGCGGCTCAGGCTCTTCCTCCAGCGCACCTTTCACCCGGGTCAAATCAATCTGGTCCGGAATCTCCACACATCCAAGCATGAACGAAAGCAAAAGCACAAGGAGGGGCATTCCGGGTCTCATGCCTTCAAAACACAATTAAAACTTATAAGGCTATGAGTATACCGATGGAAGACTACATGGGGCTTGCCCTGAAGCTTGCAAAAAAGGCCCAGCCATTTCCAAACCCAAGGGTGGGCGCAGTGATTGTGAAAAACGGAAAAATCATAGGGAAGGGATATCACCGCAGGCCCGGCACCCCGCACGCAGAAATCGTTGCCCTTCAACGTGCAGGAAATAATGCAGAAGGCTCAACCCTATATGTTACCCTGGAGCCGTGCTCCCATTCCGGCAAAAGGACGCCGCCCTGCACCCGCTCAATCATTGAAAAAGGCGTAAAAAAGGTCGTGTTTGCGATGAAGGACCCCAATCCCATGGTAAACGGAGAGGAGGAACTCAAAAAAGCAGGAGTTGAGGTAGCCGGTCCCTCCAAGGAGAAAGACGCCCGAAAAATAAACAGCAGGTATCTGGAACATATCAACAGGAAGCCGTTTGTTGCAATTAAGATGGCCATGAGCGCAGACGGCAGAACCGCAACCCGGACAGGGGATTCCAAGTGGATATCCGGAAAGGAATCCAGGAAAGAGGCACACCGCATGAGGAGCGAATTTGACGCAGTGATGGTCGGTGCAGGAACGGTGAATTCCGATGACCCGAAGCTTACTGCAAGAATCAAAGGCAAGAAAGACCCCTGGAGGGTAATTGTAGACGGCGATTTCTGCATTTCAGCCGATGCAAAGGTCTTGAAGAACAAGGACCGGAAGACCATTGTCGCAACGACCGGAAGGGCTGCAAAAAGAAAGGTTGAAATCATCAGAAAGCTTGCCCATGTCTTTGTGCTGGGAAAAAACAGGGTTGGCATGAAGGAGCTTGTGCAGTCCCTTGGGGCAATGGGCATAAAGAAAATACTTATAGAAGGGGGAAGCGAACTGAACGCCTCGGCGCTGGAAGACGGAATTGTGGACAGGCTCTACCTTTTTGTTGCCCCGAAAATCATCGGCGGGAGAAACGCAAAAGGAGTGGTTGGCGGGAAAGGAATCCAGAGAATGTCCGACGCAATCCGTCTGAAAAACCTTAAAACAAAGAAGTGTGGGGAAGACATCCTGCTGGAATTCGACATTCAGAAGCCTTAGAGATATACTTTTAAATCATTTGTCCTGAATAATGGAAAGATGGTTTACACTCATTTTCATTTCTGTGGTCTGTATGGAATCAGAAGATGAACTCAAGACAAGGATTGACGAACTGGAGGCCAGGAAGGCGAAGCTGATTGACAGAATCAAGCAGCTCAACCGGAGGATACGGTACAAGAAGTACGAGCAGAAAGCGCTGCAACCCTTCCTGGAGCAGACCAAGGATGTAAAGATTGCACCCTACCGGAAAAGGAAAAGGTCGCTTGAATTCAAGATTTCCACTGCAGCGTTCACTCCCCGTATGGAAAAGGAGCTCATCAAGGAGCTCCGCAAGATAGACGACAAGCTGAATGAAGTCAAGGAAGTTGAAAGGGCTCGCCGAAAGATAAGGTATGTGGAGCAGGACATCAAAGAAGGGGAGGGCGAAATCGGCAAAATAGAAGTGGAGCTCAAGGACATCCGGGACGAACTCCGGAAGCTCTATGAGGAAAACAAGGCCATCCGGGTAGCTGCAAGAAAAGAGGCTGCAGCACAGGCGAGGGCAGAAGAAGAGATGGTCAGCCTGGGGGACCTTGCACTTATTGAGAATAAAGGATAAGTGCGTCCTTAACTATTTTTTCATGGTCAGCGCAAAGAGGCGGAAGTCCGTCCAGCTTAAACCATTTTGCCAACTCGGCATCATCCCCCCCGACCGGCTCGCCCTTTACTCTTTTTACCAGATAGGCAGCTGCTATGACCCTGCGGGGGTCCCTTTCCGGGTCTGAATAAATGCCCACAAACATCACCGGCTCCACTTCCAGCCCTGTTTCCTCCTGCATCTCACGCTTCAGGCACTGCAGGGCATCTTCATTGTCATCAATTCTCCCGCCGGGGAGGGCCCATTCCCCTTTGAAAGGCTCGGCAGCGCGGCGTACCAGAAGCAGCCTGTCATCCTCTATCAGTATTCCATCACAAGCAAATGGTCTCATGGTTTTTCGACTCTGGCGAAATATATTAAACTATGCAAAAAGGCTCAGAGAATCTTTACTTCCCAGATGAACTTGCTCCTTGTCGGCACCGGCTGAACCTCGACCCTGACCTTGTAGCCTTCTTTTTCAATCAGGTCATTGAGGTCCTGAAGAACCCTTTCGTCTACCGGGTCACTGTTGACCCAGGAGCATGACTTCCTGGTAACAACACAATCAGCAATGACCAGGGCATCGTGCTCGGAGATGCCCGCACCCTGAAGCTTTTCTGAAACATTATACATGTCCGGCATAATAAATGCGAATTCAGTAAAGAAAAATTTAAACGGTTTCTGTCAGACCAGCCTGGTCTGCGCCACGGACAGGTCAAGCCTTCCCAATACCCCAAGAACCGGCTCCAGAACATCCCGGGCGACCGTGCCATTGTTCGGGCACCTACCGTTAAGAAGGAGGGAGGAAGCGGTTTCCAGGGCCTTGCCCAGTGTAGTCGCGCCGTCTACGCGCCTCTCAAGCTCGGTCTGTAGCTGGCTGAGAAACGCAGCCTCATCTCTTGAAAGTGCAGCCTTGGGCCTTGCCCCTTTCCCGAAATCGCAGAAAACCCTGACCACTGCATCATCATAGGACCTTGCTACTTCATATGCGGGGGGCCTCTTGGGGTCTGCAAGCAACAGCAGGCCCTCTTTCATGGCTGAAGCCCAGCGGGTGGGGAAATCCCTTTTTAGATTTCTGACCTGCTTGCCCAGAAAACGGGCCACTTTCTGCCTTCTTTCAGGTGAGATTTTTTGAAGATTCAAGCGTTTCATGTTATTTTTTATGGTTAAAAAGGAATTAAAAGCTTGGTGTTTTGTTGCAACCGTGATTTTTGTGTGTGGGGTGCAGAGAAATGCCGGATGGAAAAACGGCCAATCCACAAAAAGATGGTCAGACGCTGTTGACTTCATCACCGGCCTGTAGGAGGCCTCAGAGGTTGTTCATGTCATCATCCCGCATAAATCACTCAGGCCGGGGATATAAATCTACCTTTTTGCCCGGAGCAGCAAAAGATGCTCAAAAAAGAAGTCCTGTCTTTTGGCGGCCTCCGCAGAGAATCCTTTTTCCCTGAGCAGGGAGAACGTTTTTTCAGGGTTGTTTGCGCTGCTCTGGACAAGGTACAGTCTTCCCGGGGGGGCAAGGCGGGAATCAAAATCCTGCAGAAAACGGTCGATAATGCTTCTTCCATCGCTTCCGCCATCAAAGGCACGGTTGAGCCTCCCCGGCAGTTTCTCACCTTTCCTGGTAGGGAGATAAGGCGGATTAAACAGGATTGTGTCAAAACTTCCGTTAACTGCAGAAAACAAGTCGCTTTCCACAAAATCGGCATTGGTGATGTTGTTCAGCTCTGCGTTTTTTCCTGCACACCGGACCGCCAGGGGATTAATGTCTGCCCCGGTGGCATGCTCTGCATTTTTTGCCGCAACCAGGGACGCAAGCCCGCAGCCGCAGCCCATTTCAAGCACCCTTCCCCTGCAATCTTTTGCTGCTTCCGCAAGCAGAAAGGAATCCTCTGCCGGCTGGTAAACCTGCCCAGGCACCTGCAGGCTGAGGCTGTCAAAAATAAATTCCATGTATTTAATATTGTTGGCATGCTTATTAAATCCAGAGAAAATGGATGATGTCCTGCTTTTCCTGTTCAAGAAAAAGGCCCACCTGCAGCCAGTCCCGGTAACCACCATAGAAATCGGGGAAACTCTGGGAATGTCCCAGCAGAATGCATCCCGCCGGCTGCAGCTTTTGGAAAAACAGGGATATGTAAAACGGCTTAGGCAGGGCACCCGGCTCACCAAAAAGGCGATAAATGAAATCTCCGGACTGCACCTGAGCCTGAAAAAGGTGTTTGAGGAAGGCGAGCTGGAGATAGAAGGGACTGTGACAAAAGGAAGGGGCGAAGGCGGATACTATCTCAAGCTGGAAGGCTACAGAAAACAGATGAGGAAAAAGCTGGGGTTTGAACCGTATCCCGGCACCCTCAACATAAAACTTTCCAACCTGAAAAAAAGAGAGCAGCTGCTCAGGCTGGAGCCGGTGGTAATCACGGGCTTCAAGGAAAATGACAGGGCATATGGAGACCTGTTTGCCTACAAATGTCGGCTGGAAGGGCACGACTGTGCGATTCTTATACCGCTCAGGACCCACCATGGCCCGAAAATACTGGAGATAGTGTGCCCATTTAACATCAGGAAACAGCTGGAAAAAAGAGACGGGGACCGGATCAGGGTGATTGTCTGGTAGAAGGAATCATAACCAGGACAGTATACGACAGGGGAAAGCGCACCTACAGGCTTAGTGACGGAGAGCAGGAATACAGCTTTCGAACCGATGAGCATCTGGGGCGCGGAATGGCAGTAGCAGTTCGGGGCGAAACAAGGGAAAACAGCATTGAATCCGCCTCGGTTTCCGTTCTGGAAGAGAAAGATGCGGAGCGGGTGCAGCAAGAGGTAGAAGAAAAAATACAGAAATCGCTGGAATTTCCGGAAGGGCCTTCGCTGGTAGAGGATGAAATGACAGAGAAACTCTGGCCAAAGATTGCCGGAACTGCGGCAAGAATCATTATCGCCAAAAAACTGGGAAAGGAAATCCTGCTTCGGTTTCACGGGGATGCGGACGGCATCTCCGGAGCGTTTGCGATTACAGATGTTTTGCGCGCAAAAGCGTTCCAGCAAAACTCTGCTGTTTATTCGGTGAGGGATGCCCTGAGGGATATCAGCACCATAGGGCAGGAAGGAAAAGCGGTAGTAATCCTGCTGGATTTTGCCTCCAACAATGCCTCACTGGAAGCAATCAGCCTGCTAAAGGCTGCAGGGCTGGAGGTTCTTATTATTGACCACCACCCTCCGGGAGACAGGAATAACGGGGAAATGCTGAATCCCGCGGCTTATTCCCCGGAAGGCTCCAAATATCCGGCAGGCTATCTTGCATGCGAAATAGCCATTGCGTGTGGCATGGAAAAAGATATGGCCCGGAAACTGGCCGGGATTGCCTGTGCTGGAGACAAGAGCCCTCTTTTCGGCATGGAAAAGGAGGACGTAGAAAAGGCCATGGTGCTGGACTTTCTGGCAGCGCACATATCTTACGGAAATAACCTGTCCTTCTATCGCAAGGTTATGAAAAACGAATCACTTTTCTCTTCTATTGCCAGGCAGGCAGAGGAGAGCATAGATGAGGCCACCCAAAAGGCCCTGGCCAAGGAGAAAACAGATGAGGGGGCAGTCAGGATTATCTCTTTTCCTTTGGAAGGGATTGTAAAAAAAGGAGAATGGCCCCCTGCCGGCAAGATTACCACCAGTGTTTTTGAAAAAGAAAAAGACGGCCCTCTGGTTTGCATTGGTCATACCGAACGCTCACTTATCCTGAGAATAAGCACTGGTGCTGTAGATATGGGGCTCAGCGCCAATGAGCTTGCCGGGGGCATTATGGAAAGCATGCCTGATTTTGTAGAAGGAGGGGGCGGGCATGCAAAAGCAGGGGCAATCAGAACAAGAGCAGGCTTTGCAAAAGATGTGCTTAATGAACTGATAAGAAGAATAAAGGAAAAAAGAAAGGTTTAGACTTTTTGTACCTGGCTGAGGAAGTCCTGTGCAGCCTGGAGGGTGTCCTCCTTCTCTGCACCGGCCACCACAATCTTGGAGCCTTCCACAACCTCCCTTACTACGGTTGTTTCAGTGGC
>WJIU01000031.1 GCA_014730115.1 Microcaldota archaeon | reverse complement strand
GGACTGCCCGTCAGTTTCCCTGTCCCCGGTCCAGAGTTCCGCATCCTGGGGGTGGGTGTGCTCATACATTCTTACAGTAAGCATGTCAATGGACCGCGGGAATGTGCCGTCTTCCTGCCTCTCGCCAAGCGGCAGCTGGCCTGCATCAACGCCCTGGGTGAACTGCTCTGTTCCCTGGTATGCGGCGAAAACATGTCCGTAATCCTCCACCAGAATCCTGGTCTGGGCTATTCTCCTTGTCCCCCGGTCGAACTGCCTTGCAGCAGCACTGTGCTCTTCCTCGGTGCTGGCCTGCATTTCCATCTCCAGTGCCCGCTCCAGCATCCTTCTGCCGGTCCTGTATCCTACCACCGGACCCACTTCTGGCATTTCTTCGGGAAGCTCCACCTCCCTTGTAACCGAAAAAAGGTTGTATCTCCACCCTTCGCGTCTTCCTTCACCGGCCCGGCCGTAATAGTCGCGGATGTACTGCAGCAGGAAAGCCGCCCCCCTGAGATTGTTTTCCGATATCCGTTGCCTTGCAGTTTCAAGAGCCCGCATGACAAGCCCCTGGCCGGCGTCCCTGGAATTTGCAAGCTCCTCCAGCCGGCTGGCCTCCTCCCGGAGGTTGGTCTGCTGTGCGGTGAGATAGCTCTGCATGAATACCCTGCGGTCTGCCTGCTCGCCGGCAAGCATCTGCTGTATCTGGGAGTCCATTCCGCTAAGATGCACTGCATTCTCATCGCTGATTCTTACAATATTTCCTCTTCTCCTTTCACCCAGCCTGTTCACCGACTCAACATACATTGCAAGCAGGGAAAGCGCAGTTACTACTTCTTCGGTTCTTCCTTCCCTGGCCAGGCTCTGGATGTGCTCCATCATCTGCCTTGCATTCTGCCTCTGGAAGCTGATTCCCCTTCCTCTCCAGCGCCTTACTGCATCTCCTGCTCCCTCAAGCTCGCTGCTTACCCTTGTGAACAGCATTCCCCTGTTGAATGCCTCTGTTGCATCTTCCCCCTGGATTTCAGCATCAATTGCCTCTTCCACAATGGGTGAGCCTTCCCAGGCCCTCCAGCGGTTTCTTTCCAGCTGGTCGTGGTAGTATGATATCATGTTAAGCAGCCGCCGGGCGCCTTCCATATTCCCGCTGTTCAGGCGCTCCCTTGCCGTTCCGGCTGCATTCCTTATCCTCTCCCTGCGCGCCCTGGCCCTTCTTCCCCCAAGGCCTTCAAACTCCTCTATGTTCAGGATACTGAAGGCAACATTTATTTCGGTAGAATATCTGCTGAGTGTTGCCGGCGTGGTGGGCCTCCCCCGGGTAAGCACATCCATCATAACTGCATAATCAGGAATGTATTCCCTGGCACTGCTTCCTGACTCCCGGGCAGTTCTTTCCAGTATGCCCATGGATATTGCAAGGGATGCCCTGTTCTGGTCTCCCTCGTTCAGTGCGAGTATGGCCTGCTCCCCGAACCAGGCAGGCGAGCCTTCCCTGAGCCGCCTTCCCCTTCCGCGAAGGCTCCCGGCAAGCCTGTTGAGGTCTTCCAGCTCCTCTTCATCTGTCTCCGGCTGCTCCCTTCCGGTGGTGAGCAGGTAATCGGATGTCAGCCTTCTTGTCTCGGTGGGGCTGAGAAGCTCGCCTTCCCTTAGCCTTCTTCTTGCATCCTGCAGCTGGTTTATCAGGCTTTGCATGCGCTCCCGCATGTGCTCGCTTTCCTGTTCCTCAACCTGGCTGCCCAAATTGCCAATCCACCGGTCGAACACCTCAATATTCCTGTCCCTGAACTGCCCGGCAATCCTTTCAATGTTGGACTGGAAGCCGGCCAGCGCCTCCCGGTCCCTGGTTTCCTGGTCAGTGGTATAATCCGCTCCCCTTCTTGCCTGCTCTCCTCTTTCAACGATATGGCTGAGCAGGGCATCCCTTTCCTGACGCACCAGGGGGTCGTCAATATTGTAGAGCATTGCATTTTCGGAGAATACCCTTCCCAGCCTCAGAAGCAGCCTGCTCCGCGGTTCATTGTCGGTGCCGATATCAAGCAATGAGGCTTCCAGCCCCTCGAACACCGCATCGTATGCCTGGTCCGGCTCAACTCCTTCCAGCCGGATGTTGTCAGGCATGCCTGCCATCATAATCCTCATCTCAATATCAAAAACTTCATTGAGGGCCTGGAGCTGGGAGTGGGCCTCCTGCAGCATGTTTATTGCATGCCCGAGCCTGCCTTCGCCCCCGGCTCTCCGGGCGGCATCAATGGTGCGGCTTATCAGCTCCACTTCATTCTGGTACCGCTCCCCAAGCACCGGCGCGGCGGTAAGGTTTGCCTCTTGAATGCTTTCGCTTAAACGGTCTGCCTGCTCTTCAACGAAGTCAGTAGTTGCCTCATCCGGCCTGACCCGGAGCTGCTCCGAAAATTCCCTGAGCCCTGCAATCTTCTGGGTGAGCCTGGCCAGTGCGCTGCGCAGCTCCGCAACCTGCTCTTCGTCCAGGCGCCTCCTGGTGGGAACAATCCTGATTGGTAATCTTGCTTCTTCCTCCTCTTCCCTTCTTTCCATCCTGCCCGGCATTGATTCACCTATGAGTATGTTCTGCAGATTGTAACAAAATCATGAAGCCTTTTCAGGCGTGCCTTCTCATTCTTTTTGGTCTGCCCCTTCACTGCCTTCTTCTCCCATTTCTCCAGCGCTTCCCTGAATTCCCTTATCCTTTCAACCTGGGGCAGCATCACGTCCGGCTTTATCTTTGAAGCCTCCCACTTGGCCAGAAACTCCTCAATTGAAGAAATCGTGCGGTTGACCCGCTCAATGGTTTCTTTTTCAACAGAAGCAATGTCAGTTTTTTTCGGAACCTTTTTCTTGGAGCTTTTTTCCGACGGTTTTTTCTTGGCCATTAGCAGCACCATTTAAAATATGGCACTCCAAGTTTATAAATTCTTTCAGTACCTTAATTTTATATTAAAAACTACTCCTTTTTGCCCCAAAAATTGTGAAAAAACAGAAAAAAGAAAAACTAGTCGCTGTTGCGGGCCCGCTGGATGCGGGCGAGGCGGCCCAGCACATAGGAATTTATGCCCCTTCTTGCGCTGTCCGGATTCTCTATTGTCACTGTCCGGCTTCCGCCTTCCTCCTCAGGCTCCCTGAGCTGGAGCGTCCAGTCCCCGCGCATCCTTTCGGCCCTGCGGTTGTCCCCGGTCACAATCCTGTAGATTTCCGACCGCATCATGGCCTCTGTCCTTTCCCGGTCCCCGTCAAATGCCGACCTCACGGTGTTGCCTGCCCTGCCCTCATCAGCATAGAGGTTTTCAATAAGGGTGTCCACCATGATGCCGAACTCGGTGTCGGACTGGGCCTGCCAGAATTCCTGCAGCTCCCTCTGGGCGGACGCATCTCCGGATTCCCTGGACTGGTTTCCGCCAGCCTCAAACTGCTCAACCTCGTTTATGTAGCCTGCACTGATTGCCCACTGGGCCCGGCTGCCCATTGGCACGGTGAAGGGGTTGTAGTCCTGCACGTCCCCGCCTTCGTCCATGTGCATCTGGAGCTCCTCCATAAACTCGTTGAGAAGCCTGGGGTTGAGCCGGTATGGGGCACCCTCCCGGTCAAATGCAGAAAGATACTCCCTGATGGGCTGGCTGTCCGGGGAGAGCAGTATGAATGCAGAAGACTCGTCAAGCTGGAAGTCCGCAAACTGCTTCAGGAGCATCTGCCTGGCGTGCTGCTCGGTCATTTCAATAACCCAGCCTTCACTCCTGCCTTTTTCAACAGTAGCCTCAAAAGTCTCTTCAAGAAGCGAATCATCAACGCGCTCCCGCAGGGGCTCTATTTCCTTGTTCCTTGATACTATCATCCTTTCCCATTCCGCAAGGAACGCAGCCCTTGCCTCAGGCGCAATGCTCTCGGCTTTCTTGAGCCTGACTGTTCTTTCCTCTCTTTCTGCTGTGGCTCCGGCGTCGGGTGCTTCTTCGCCGGGGGCAGGAACAGCAACCTCAACCTCCTTTTCCACAATGGGCTGCAGAAGCCTCTTTCCGATTCTTTCGGAATCCTGGGCGATTACAAAGTTGACTCTGTCCAGGTCATGGATTTTGAAATCGGACATCACCTGGCGTTTCTGCTTGGATATCAGGTATCCTTTTCTTGCCCAGTCCCTGGTGTGGCCGTCCATGTAGGACAGGCCTATTTTTGCCCCGTTTCTTTCCTGTGCCTGCAGATAGTCTATGAATTCGTTGGTCTTGTGCTTGTTGAGCATCAGGCCGTCTTCCACCGGAGACCATTCCAGGCCTATGGTGCAGCAGAACGGGTATCCAGGCTCCCAGCGGTCCAGCTTCTCGCCGGGGTCAGGGCTGAAATCCCTTCCTCCGCCAGGCGTCCTGGTGAGCGGCTCGTATTCCATCACGTCCAAAGCGCCCTCAGGCCATTCCCGTATTCCAAGGTCATTGCAGGATTCCGGCACCGCGACTCCGAATCGCTTCATCAGCCTTACTATCTGCCTCTGCCTGCGGCTCATCTGCTCTTCGCTGGGCTCTTCGGAGGCCTTTTCCTCCTGTACCTGCTCTTCGCGGCCCTCGCTTATTTCCTGTGCGCCTTCCCGTGATGCCTTGGCCTGCTTTTCATTTTCCTCCTGCTGGCTCTTGGAGGCTGCCACCCCTTTGGGCCTTGCGCAGGTCTTGACATTATCCACTCCCAGGTCCCAGACCTTTGAAACCTTTTTGAGGGTGGTCCTTTCCTGGAAATAGGTAAGCGCACTTTCGTGGTCCCTGAGCCAGTCCAGCCTTTCTTCCCCGGAAACGCCGTAGGCCTTTTCATAATAACGGTCCGCCCTCATCGGAAGCCTTTCCGGAATGTCGTAGCTGTCATCGATTATCCTTCTGTGGGACAGGGGCGTGTCCACCGAATGATGCCATTCCCATGGCGGCCTCCAGAAATGGCTGATGTAGTGCGACCAGTTCCAGTTCCAGGGAAGCAGGTATTTCTCTGCCCATCCAAGGTTGTCTTTGGGAGGCGAGGAAATAACAGCTGCTGCAATTGAGACTATCAGGTATGCTTTCAGTGCACCCTTCCATATCCCCCTCATGAATCTCTTGTACCATCCATAGCGGTGGGCCTTCCTGGTGTTGGGGTTTCTTCCCACCACACTGTCAGTCGGGAACCTGAAAAGGTCGTCCACCGTCTCCTTGAACGCCCATCTGTACATCCTCAGAAGCTTTCCTCCCCTGGGCTCTCCGGGCTGGCGCCGCTTTCTGCCCTTGCCAATCCATGATTCCGCAGTGAAAAAGTTCCAGAACACCTTGTTCCAGAACCGCCTCCATCTTCCTTCGCTGCCCTGGACCCTGGGCTTTACCTCCATGGATGAGGATTCCCATATCATCCTTGCGATTATGAACTGCGCCTGGGTTATCTCCCCCAGATTGTCCACTGTTCTTTCATTGAGAACCTCCACCGCCCTTTTTGCCGCATTCCTGAGCGGGTATCTCAGCTTTCTGAGTTCTGAAACCTGGTGCTGCTCGATGAAGTCGTTGCCAAGCTTCATGTTGCGCATTGCTTCGGCAACATCCAGGAATTTTCTTTCAACTGCAGGGGGAAGGTCTGCCTCCTTTATCTTGCCCCGGATGTCCTTTTCCTCGCTTCCGGAGAATTCCTCCAGCTTCTTTTCAAATTCATCTACCCTGCTGCGAAGGACTCTTCTTGCGATGTTTGCAGTTTCCTTTACATCATCGGGCATGTCCTTTGCTTCCTGCACCATCAGGATTCCTCCGAGCTGGCTTCTTTCCCTCATAAGCTCGTCAACATCCTTGAGCAGGTTTGTGATTGTGAGATTGTCCATCCATTTCTCCACCCGGTCGGCCAGAGTGTCAAGCAGGTCTTCATTGATTTCCCTTGCCTCCACAATCTTTGCACGGAAATGGTCGGTGGTGTCCCGCACGACCTTGGAGAAGTTCTCCTCCTCTTCCCTTCTCATTGCGAGCACTTCATTCTTGAGCGGATGGGTCTCATAAGCGGTAAGCTTTTCGCGATAGTCCCGGTCTGCCTGCTTTTTTTCTGCAGTTGCCTGGGCAAGCAGGCTTTCTGCCCTGGTCAGCTTCTGCTTTGCTGAATTCATGTTTTCTCTTGCTTCCCCGAGCTCCCCTTCTGCTGCTGCTTTCTGCTTTTTCAGCTGGTCTTCGGGCACATCCACCTTTCCCTGCTTTGCCAGCTGCTTCAGCTGCAGTATCTTCTGGTACTTCTGGTTTGTTGTTTCCATCTCCTGCTTGGCCTGGTCAAACTGGGCTCTCAGGGCCTCGGTGGTATTTGCTACCTTCAAAAGCTTCTGATTGGCTTCATCAACTGATTCCTCTGCCTTTTCCTTTGCCTGCTCCACCGGACCGAACTGCTCGTACTTGGAGCGCGCCTCTGCTGCCCGGCTTGTCCTGCATGGTCCGAATCCTTCTATCTCCACAAAGTAGCCTGTTCCGGGGGCATCAAGCTCTTCATGCATCTGGCTTGTGGGGGTGAGCAGGACGTCCATGAGAAGCCCAGTGAAATTCTGGACAGCAACATCAATCGGCTCGGAAGACTTTCTTTCCAGGTAATCATCAACATACCGGTAGTCCAGAAGATTCTTCATGGTCTCTTCGTTTGTTTCCGGGCAGGTGTATCTCTTTTCTGCAAAACTCTTCATAAGGGTTCCAAGAAATTCTCCTTCCTCCCCAGAATATTTCCTCTGGGCGAGGCTTTCCACAAACCTGAAAAATGAATCAGGCGGCAGCGGAAGGTCTTCCGGCCAGCGAACCACAATTTCCTGTTCATTGATTATTCTGATTTTCTCATCGTCGCGGTCCCATGTTTCCTTGGGAACCGGCTGATTGTTTATAGTCATGATGTTTCCTTCGCTGTCTCTTTTGTAGACCAGCTCGTCGCTGTCAGTGACTACGTATTTTGAGCCCACCATTGTTGCAAGCAGTATGTCCAGCCTGTCTGCATTCAGCTCTTTTACCTGTCCGCTTGCAAGCTCATCGGCGAGGTCTTCCCGGATGTCAAGCATCCTTTCCCCGTATTCGGCATCCACCTGCTCAAGGGGCGTTTCCACTGCCTTGGTTCTAATGGCATCAATAAACAGCTCATTGGTGACTACTTCGGTGAGGGTCATGCCGAGCGCTCCGCCCGTCCTGCTCTGACCCCTTCTTATTGCTTCGGTGAATTCCCTTAGAAATTCGGTATCAAACTTTCCTTCTGCAACACCTTCCCCCTTGGGGGATGAGCCTTCCATTGCCGAGGGTGCTGCCTCCTCAGCCTTCTGGTTCTGCATGGCGTCGATAAGCTGCTGGTTTCCTTTGGTAATCCCTTCGGCAACAGCGGCACCGGTCATGCCTGCCTGTTCCCTTCTCTTCATCCTTCCTCTCTGGGGGGTTAACGGGACATGCTCCAGGCCCTTGCCGGCGCGCTCTTGCGCTACCCTGAGGCCCCGCATAAACTTGGTGTCCTTCTGCCAGAACCTCTGCTTTTTTGCGTTTTCCGGTGTTTTGTCTCTTCCCTCATGCCTTTTAATCACATTATTATCGGCCATGTATTCTCACCTAAACCTTCTGCTAGCATAAACACTTAATTTTCGCACTAAGTAGTTATTTATGTAACTAAAACCCTTTTTAAAAGTATGTCCCGCAGTGGTTTTTCGTGCTTCCCACTTATCAAGTATTTTCTATTCTACAATCCGCTCAACAATCCTGGCCGGGCGGAAGGCCTCCAGGTCCTCATAGTTCTGCCCGGTCCCTATGTATATTATTGGAACATTGGTGGTTTTGTTGATTGAAAGCATGGTCCCCCCTTTGGGGTCGCAGTCCAGCTTGGTCAGAATCACGCCGTCCAGCCCGATTTCACGGTTAAAGGTCTGAACCTGCTCTATTATTGCATTTCCTGCAATGCTTTCTCCTATATATAGTTTTATCTCCGGTTCTATTACCCTGGTCATTTTCTTGATTTCATTAATCAGCGATATGTTGGTATCCTGCCTTCCGGCAGTATCTATGAGCACCGCGTCTATTCCCCTTGCCCGGGCATAGTTCACTGCATCATAAGCTACAGAAGTCGGGTCGCTTCCGTATTCTCTTTTTATCATCTTTACTTCAAGCCGGCTGGCGTGTATCCCCATCTGCTCTATTGCCGCCGCCCGGAAGGTGTCCGCCGCGGCAAATACTACTCTCTGACCGTTGTCCATGAGAAGCCTGGCAACCTTTGCTATAGTGGTTGTTTTTCCGGCACCGTTTATGCCGAGAAACATTATCTTTACCGGTTTTTCGGATTCCTTTATCTTTTCCACAATATCAAAGACATTCTCATTTGTTATGGTGTGTATAAGCGTCTCCCGTATGCTGTTGCTGATGTAGTTGTGCAAATCATCTTTCTTTACTTTGGCTCCAATCAGTTTTTCAGTCAGCTCTTCCCTTATACTTTCTGCAACCGACAATTCCACATCTGATTCCAGCAGTTCCAGCTCAAGATTCTCCAGGAGCTCTCCCACGTCTCCTTCGGTGATTTCAACCTCCCTGGTTATGAAGCCCTTTATCCTGCCAACAGTGCCCAGCTTTATCCTTTTCTTCGGCTTTTTCTCGGTTGCTGGCTCTTTAACTGGGGGTGGTTCTTCCGCAGGTGCTTCTGGTTCTGGAAAAGGTTTTTCTTCCACAGGAAGGGCCTTTGTTTCCGAAACAGGTTCAGCTTCAACCGGTTCAATTTCTTCGGGTTTCTCCTGAACCGGTTCCTTGGGCTTTTCTTCTATAACAGGAGCAGCCTTTTCCTCCACAGGCTCTGGTTCCTTTTTTCCAGCTTTTGGGACAGCTTTTCCCTTGGCCGGCTTCTTTTCTTTAACCACAGGAGCAGGTTCCTTCTCTGCCGGCTTTGGGGCGGGCTTTTTCTCGGGAGGCTTGGCCTTTTTTTCCTCAGTTTTCTTGAGTTTGTCTACAAAGCCGCCGATTTTTTTCTTTAAGAAATCGAACATGTGTTTTTGACCCCATAAAATAAAAAGAAAATTTTTGAATGTGTCAGATGTAGTCTTCCTGAATGTTTTCATCTGCTCTCTTGCTTGTCTTTTCACTTTTTTTGATGTCCCTGAGCTTCCCTGATGTTTCCTTCATCTTTTCGGAAATCTTCTGGAATTCCTCGCTGAGCTTTTCCACCGCATTTTTCGTTGCCTCGATTCTTTTGTTCAGCTCGGCAATGGCGTTTTCCCTGTCCATCTCGACAAGGTATTGGGCACCTACCGGCACAAGAATCCTGGTATCACTCACCGCCCCCTTTACCATCGTGCCTCCCCCTACCGGCACAAGAAGGGTTTTCTTTTCTTCCTCTTTCTTCAGGTTTTCAACCGTGGAAAGGGCATTGGTGAGGTCCACAGTGGTGAGGCCGATTCTTTCGGTTTCTCTTTTAATAAGTGAAATCTGCTCCTTGTAAACCGCCAGCTCATAGCTCAGCTGGGTATGCATTTCCTGTGGTGTTGCCATTTTATCATTCATCCTGAAGGCTCAGCTTTGGCCGGGTCAGCCCGGCTTTTTACAACTTTCTCAATCTTGATTCTGTTTCTCTTTACCCCGTTCATGGAGCCGAAAAGCGTGAATACCTTTTCTTTTGCAAAATCCTCCGTTGGCGCCTCGACCGTCTTGGAAAAGGCCCTGCTCTCTTTTCCGAGGGTAATTGTTCCACTGACTGCGAATTCCATACCATCACATCCGTAACATCATTTTATTAAACCAAGGGCCTCTTCGGCCCTTCCCATTTCAAATGCGGTTGTCTGCTCTCCGGCAACATAGCCGCTTTTATTTACGACAATGCCATAGGAAACAAAACCGGTTCCGGTATTTACCGTCCCCTTGCTTCCGTAGACCTTGAGAGTTTCCCCGAGCCTTTTCATCTCATCTTCGCTGGTGCGGTAGTGGGCCAGGAACCCGTGGTTGGTTGCAAGGCAGGCACTTCCCACAGTGGAATAGCCTGCCACTGTGCCGGGAACAAGCTCCACCCCCAGTACGTCTTCCATTGCCTTAATCTCTTTTTTTGATACGCCCGGGTTGATGATTCCGCCGTTGTCGTTCACCACCATGTTGTTGCCATGGGCGTTGTGCTTGTCGGCGGATACACAAACATTCAGGCCGGACCTGCGAATTTCTTCAGCTTCCTCCTTTTTGATAATGTTGGGAAGCACCACGCCGTTGGAATTCATTGCCACGTAAATTCCCAGAAGGTTGGAATCACCAATCCCCACCTTTGCTGTTTCTGTCTGCAGGCTGCCGCTCACCATCCTGTCCAGTTTTTCCATGCTGTCAAGAGGCAGCAGGGAAAGATGGTCGTTTGTTTTGATGAACATCCCTATCCAGGGGTTCCCGAAGTAAGCTGTTTTGTTATTCATTTTTCTTCTTTTCCTCTTGCTTTTCCTTCACTTCAGCCTTTGGTTTCTCCTCAGCCTTCTTGGGCTCCTCAATTTTCTCGTCGGAAAGATATGCCCTGATTTCCTCCTCTTCCTTGACCAGCCTTATTTTTACGTTGCGCGGAGGCTTCTGGATGCTCCTCTGCCAGAGGTATTTGTTCAGAGCCTCGCTTATTCTAACTCTCTGGCCGTCTGCTTTCATGTGCCTGGATGCAAACTCCCTGAGCAGCTTAACCGCCCTAGGAACCCTTTTGCCTCTGGGCACATCATACGCACCCCCAAGCGGCACAGTGTAAATTCTTTCAAGCTTTGCCATAATCATCACCCTTCAATCCGGAGCTTGTCAGTTCTCCAGTCCCTGGTCCTCCGGTTGTAGGTAACCCTCCTTCTTGTTCTGAGCATTACAAATGCAGGAATCCTCCTGATTTTGCGGTTTTCCTTTGCAAGCTTCAATTTTTTCTTCAGATTCTTTTTGCCCATGGCAATCACTTCCGCTGAAACGTGATATTTGAACTTTTTTCAGTATGCTCTTTTATTGCCCTCAAAAGGGAAAGCAGCTCGTTTTCGGTTATTTTTCTCCCCAGGCGCTTGTACAGCATAAGCGAGTTCTTTGCTGCGGCCAGGTAGAGGTCCCGGTTGGCGAGAGAGACATTCGTCATTCTCTCGTATGCATCGTCATCAAGGACGGCCCTCAATGTTGTCTTAAGCTGCTCTTCCGCCTTTTTGGCTTCAAGCGTTTTGTTTTCTTCCTGCGGTTTTTCTTCTTCGCTCATGCCTTAACGCTCTCCTTGGCTGCTTTATCCAGCAGCTTCCTGCCCTTGGCAGTTACCGCCCTTCCTTTTCCTTCCTTGGCCAGAAGTCCGGCATTTTCCAGAGCCTGCATGGCTTTCCTGATGGCAGAGCCGCCCGCCGGGGCGTGTTTCTTTGGCTTGACTCCCCGGCGTTTTCCGCCACCGTAATGTCTCCTGAGCTTCTGGACCCCGGCCCCGCTGTTCACATAGGTGTGCCTCAGAATGGAGGCGCACCGGACATACCAGAAGTCCTCATGCTGGGGGGGCCTCTGGGTATGGGAGCCGCTCTTTACCAGCCCTACAAAAGCGGGCTTTTCCAGTTTCATGTCCTTTAGCTTTTTTGCCGTTTCCTCTATGAGCCTGTTGGGCTCAGCATCAAACACTGTAACCATATGCACACCTCTAAAGTTGCAACCCATGATGCAAAATGTAAAATTGGATACTTTGCAGGATAAATACATAGCTAATAGTATTAAAATGTATCCCTTAGGGAATACAATCGATGAAACAGCTTCTTGAGGGCGTATACCAGGCAGGCAAATCGCTGGCCACTGCCAATGCCGACCCCGGACACAGGGTTTACAATGAAAAGCTTCTGCACGAGGAGGGGATGGAATTCCGCATCTGGGATGCCTTCCGCAGCAAGCTTGCCGGGGCCCTGAAGAAGGGGCTGAAGCATTTTCCTTTCAGGAAAGGAAGCACGGTGCTTTATCTGGGAGCATCCTATGGAACCACTGTTTCCCATCTTTCGGACATACTCGGGGGAGAGGGGGAGATTTATGCGGTTGAAATTGCCCCCCAGTGCATGCACGACCTTATTGAGCTGGCAGAAAGAAGGGAAAATATCATTCCCATACATGCTGATGCAAGGAAGCCCGGTGAGTACCGGGAAGTCGGGGGGGTGGAGGTCATCTACCAGGACGTTGCCCAGCCCGACCAGGATGGGATCATGCTGAAAAACGCCCGGATGTTCCTGAAAAAAGACGGCATTGCCATGATTGCAATAAAGAGCCAGAGCATCGATGTTACCAAGCCGCCTGCCCAGGTTTACGAAGAGGTTATGCAGAAGCTGGAGAAGGAATTCGAGGTTCTGGAGAAAATAAAGCTGGACCCCTATGACCGGGACCATCTTTTCGCAGTTTTAAGGTATCGGGGCAAGGTTTAAATCTTATAAATGAGAGTAAACTCCCGGGGCGGACGGTCGGAAGGCGAACTATTCCGCACAAAGACCATTGGTCTTGGTGGCAAAATTTGTGTGTAGTTTTCCGCACCGCGCTTCGGCGATGCCGCCCCCTAAAAACTCATCAGGTTAAGGCCTGTTTTTTCTTCCTTCTTTCTTTTGATTTCGGTTTCTAAGGGAAGCAGTGTAAGCTCAAGGGTGGGATTCACGACTGCCGAGTTCAGGTGCCCACCGTGGCAGGAAAACCCGGTATCGGCAATGACTATATGGGCGTGCAGGGCCGGCTTGCCGTCAAGCATGGCGATGTTTCCGGCCAGCGACACAACCTCGTACATGCCCTCATAGGAATTGGTATGGTATCTCATTTCTTGGGTGTTGAAATGGGCAATCTCTGCTTTTCTCACTGCACCGATTCCAAATACCGCTGCACTCCGGACGCTTTCCTTTCTGCAGAATTCAAGCAGTGATGAAACGGCTTCTTCCCCCTCGTCAAGCCGCAGCACTATCCTGTCTGTTGATTTCCTGAAATCCATTATACAAGCTCCTCTGCCTGGAACAGCCTTTCACAGTAGTGGCAGCGGTAGCCGCCCTCCTCTTTCCTGAACCTGTTTACGGTAACCTCACTGTTGGTGATGCAGTTGGGGTTTGGGCAGGTGCCCGCCCCTTCCAGCCTTTCCGGCAGTTCAACCCTGTACTTCTGCTCCACCTTCTCATCCTTGATTATATTGATTGTGGCCCCTGGTGAGATAAGGGCAATGATATTGGCATCAGTCTGGTCCACCACCTTGCCTTCAATCTTTACAATGTCCTTGGTGCCGCTCTGTTCGCTGGGCACATGCATCATCAGTGCCACCCGGTGGGGATACTCCTCCCCAATTCCGAGAATGCCCAGCACCCTGTTCCCCTTTCCGGGTTTGATGTGGTCAACAACCGTTCCCATTTCAATTGTGTCTACCTTCAGCATATTTATCACCTGCTAAGCACATGGTCAAGAACCGCCATCCTGAGCGGAATTCCGTTGTGGGCCTGCTCAAAGTATTTTGCCTGGGGCATGTCATCAATGGCGCTGTCTATCTCATTGACCTTGGGCAGGGGGTGGAGGATTGCCATGTCTTCTCTTGCATCCTTCAGGTCGGATTTCTTTATCATGAACTTCTGCTGTACGCTCTGGGCCTCGTAAGGGTCGGCAAACCTTTCTGCCTGTATCCGGCACACGTAAAGCACGTCAGCATCGGTGTATTCAGGGGTGTTGCCAGACCTGACATCAAGGCCGAATTTCCGGTTGACTTCTTCAAGGTATTTCTTGTCCATTTCCAGCCCCCTGGGGGAGACCAATCTCACATTTGCTCCGAACATTGCAAGGCCGTAGACAAGCGACCGCATGGTTCTTGCGTGTTTCAGGTCGCCGGACAGGGTTACATCCAGCCCCTTTATCCTCCCCTTTGTTTTTTTTATTGAATAAAGGTCAATCAGGGTCTGGGTGGGGTGCTGGTTGCCCCCGTCTCCCCCGTTAACAACCGGCTTTTCGGTGGCAGCAGAGGCAAGCCGCACTGAGCCTTCCTTGGGGTGCCTGATTGCAAGCACGTCCGCATAGCCGGACACTGTTTTGATAGTGTCCATAAAGCTCTCCCCTTTCTTCAAAGAGCTGCTTTCGGGAGAAAAGTCAAGCACCTTCATTTTGCTTCTCATTGCTGCGGACTGGAAGGAAAGCTTTGTTCTTGTGGACGGCTCAAAGAACAGGGTTGCAAGAATTCTGCCATTAAGGTCGACATCCTTTTCTCCCCTGTCGATTTGCGATGCGCTTTCCAGAATAGCCTCAATGTCTTTGGTTTCCAGGTCCCTCACAGAAATTAGGTCCATATAAGCACCGTAACCTATTGATAATATACTTTTTTAAATGAGCAAACCCTGTTTTTCCGCAGAGAAGCAGGCTATTAAAGATAAGGCAGTATTTACCTTGGGAAAGGTGGTTTTATTTTAGTCGTACTGGAAGGCATCGACGGAACAGGAAAGAATACCCAGATAGAGCTTCTGAAAAAAAAGCTGGACTGCGTGATTTTCAAGTACCCCACTTCAAAATACGAGATGCTCAATGATTATCTTGAAAAAAAGTCTTCTCCCGACCCCAAGGCCCTGTTCCTGCTTTTCCTTGCAGACATAGCAGACGGCCAGGAAAATGTGAAAAAGGCATTGGAAGAGGAAAAGACCGTAATCCTGGACCGGTATGTTTTCTCAACCATTAGTTATGAAGTAAACGGCATTGATTTTGAGAATGGCAAGAAGATAGTCGGGAGTGTGGGTTATCTTAAGCCGGACATGGTCCTGCTTCTTGACATTGATGCAGAGACGTCCCAGGAAAGAAAGAGCAGGCAGAAAGAGCTGGACAGGTACGAGGAGAATTCAGCCTACCTGGAGAACGTGCGTGCCAACTTCCTGAGACTCCACGAGGAAAGGTTTTTAACACCTAATTGGCACAGAATTGACGCAACCAAAAGCATCGATGCTGTCCATGAAGAAATAATGAGGCTCTTGTCTTAATCGCTGCGTTCGTCTAGTCCGGCCAAGGATAGTGGACTTTCACTCCATTGACCTGGGTTCGAATCCCAGACGCAGCAAATTCCTATTCTTTCCAAAAGGCCAAACCATGCCCGTCATTTACAGCCCGCTTTTCTCAAGCCATTCTCCGATGAAAATGTGCCTGAAACCCTTTCCCTTCCAGGCGCACAACCCGCCCCACAATCCATACAATCCGGCAATAATCATGTAAATCAGGGATATAACCATGGATGTCAAGGATATCCAGAATATGGAGGGGGAGCAGCATCAGAGGTTACATCCCCCTGCTTTATCAGAGCAATCATGCCCAGTCTGTAGAGGATGCCCCAGGCAAACCACATGCCAATGACAACAATGAGGTTTAGGAGTTGAAAAACAGCAGCCTGGAGCGCCTGGAATGCGGCATAGCGTGATTTATCGCGGTGGGTTATATAGATAAAAACGCCCACCAGGATGCCAACACCCTGCGCAACTACAGAGCCGTGGGCCAAAGCAGCCAGCAACCTGTTCTCTGCGCCTGTCTTTTCCTGGTTCACGATTACTACTTTTCATGCCATATCTATTTGCATGCACTTTTTATTGCAAAGAAAGCGCCGCATTCTTTCTGTTGGTATTTGGGTGGCACACATGCTTTGGTGTTAGTGCAAGGTATAAAAGGATAATGCATAATGATTCTTCTGAGTGCTATTATGAATTCTCCCAGGTCAATTACTGCACCGCCAGTGAAAGGCGACTTTGCCAAGGCAAGGGGCTATGCCGGAAAAGGGCTAAAGCTCATCTCCAGCAAAGTGGCCGATGTTTTCCTTGAGGAAATCAGCAGGGACCAGCCTGAGAATGCAACACTTGCCAAGCTCGGATATTTCTGGACAGGCACAATGGTGGCTTACCCTCCTGCAGGCCGCACTTTCGGCCATCAGCAGGAGTATTACAGCAGGCCGTTCTTCTACGTTATGGATACCCGTGAATTTTCAAATGTTGCAGGGGCAGCACTGGTTTTCGATAATTTCAGGATGGTGGAGGACAAGCAGAAGAGGATGATATTCCCCATAGAGCCCATTGTCATGTTTGATTTCCCCCAGGAAAGCGGGTGGTTCCCAATAGACCCGGAAACCGCAGTCCCGTCCCGGGCTGGCATATCCAGAAGGTTCCTCTGGAGAACCAAAGAAGGAAGAGTGGGCCCGGTGGTGCGGGCACACGGCCATAATGGCTGGGCGATATCGGACATTTTCCTCCACCACCGGATGAACGAGAACTTTTCCGTGGTTGTTACTTCTGATGAGCAGCAGGAGCCGGAAAGTGATAATGTGGTGGTCTTCCCGAAAAGGGGCCTAATCTGAGCATTAAATGATTTCGTTTCCTTATCTAAGCCATGAGATTTGTTTTCCTGCTGCTTCTGCTTGCTTCAACAGCACCCGCCCAGGATGTAACAATAACCCCCTTTCTTGAACTGGAGCTGGAGACTGCCTGCCCGGGCGACATCCTGCACGTAAATGCTGTTCTCTCCAACGGCACTCCTGCAGAAGATGTTGAGCTCCGGCTGGTGAGGCATGTCCCTTTCCAAGGCCTGAGAGGCCTGAAGCACACAGATGAGGATGGCTATGCATTCTTTGAACTCACGAGAACCGGGGAGTACCGGATTTACATAGAGCAGAGCGAGGATTACAACAGCGAAAGGTATGCTGAGTTCAATTATTCTGAAAAATGCCCTCCCCCTCCCCCCAAGCCACTGAACATAACCGTTGAGCCGGACTGCAACAGCAGCATCATGGTGGTATACGCAACAAGCGGGGGACAGCCGCTTGGGAACGTCTTCATAAAAACAAAAAACTGGTCCACGCTCACCGAATCCGGAGGGAAGGCGGTTTTCCCTCTTCAGGAAGGGCTGGTCTATCTGAAGGCAAATCGCTCAGGGTATGCTGATTTTGAAGAATATATTGCCATAGACTGTACCCCGCCCGAATGCCTGTCTGATAAGGACTGTGCATTCAATCAGCACTGCTTCAATGAAAGTTGCGTCAACCTTACCGGAACCTGCGGCTATCCTGAAAACCATAGCTGGATTGATTATGGATGCTGCAACGATTCTGATTGTGATTCAGGTTTTGAATGCAGGAACAATGCCTGTGTTGAACTTCCGCCGCCGGCCATCAATGCCTCCAATAAGACCCCGGAAAATATTACGGAAAACAAGACAGGGGTTCCTGAAGATGAGCCGCAGGAAGAGGTTTGCGTAGTTGCAGCCCTTCCTCTTGTTTTGATAATAATCAGCAGGAGTGGGCTTTCAGTTTGAAATCTCATTTCAAAACAAGCCACTGTGAATACAGTGGGCTTTCCGGTTGGCTTTGACACACATACAAGGAGCCAATACCCTCCACTCAGTCCTGTATCTTACGAGCACGGGACAATACGCTTAGGGCTGCTCCTTCCGGCCTGACCCGGTTCACATACAATCCCGCCACACAAGGCAGGACGTCAGCGCTTTGGGCATTGGGCATGTATCCGCGGCAAAACTCCCCGGACCTTCGAGCCGCCTAAGGGGATTTGCGGTGCCGGGACCCCTAGCCCCGCTCTAGCCCGTAGATAATCTGTTCCGCCCGAATAAATATCTTTCGTTATCTACAATTTTCCATAAAAATACACTTAAAAACATTTTGCCTCACAAATACTTCATGACCAGGCCTCTTATAGCCAGCATTGTGTACAATCATGACTGCATCTGCTCGGATGTCCCTGAAAGATACCCGGATACTGATATCAGATACCTGGCAGAGCTTGGGGTAAGCGGAGATAAAATCTCCCACCTGTTCAACCTGAAAGGAGGCGAAGTAGAAAAGTTCATTGGCTCGCTGCGCGCTCACCACACCGCATCCCAGGTAAAGGTGCTTCGGAAGAATGAGGACTCTGCAGATGTCATTACCGTAACCAATGAGGGTGCATCAACCCACCACGCACTGAATGAATCCGGCTGTGCTTTCATTTCCACTCCCGTGTACGACTCGGGAACTGAAACAGTCAGGGTTTTTGCCTCTTCTTTTGAATCCCTTAAGCAGTTTATTGATTCCCTGAAAAACAGCTACAATGTAAAGCTGGCATCCAAGAAATATCTCCAGGATAATGAAAGCATATGTACGGAAGGACTGTTGAAGAGCGGATACTTGGAAGTAGCTTCGGCCGCAAATAAGCTTACCAAGAGGCAGTCTGAGGCACTGAGACTCGCAGGCTCAATGGATTACTATGACATGCCCAAAAAAAGCTCAATCCGGGATATCGCCAACAGAATGGGTATTAGCGAGGCCGCTGCCAGCGAGCTTCTCAGGAAGGCGGAAAAAAAGCTTCTTCCATCGATTGCAAGGATGGTTGAGCTCTCCAACTGAAAAATTCTTATTACCCCCTGTCCACACAAGCACCAGCCTAATTTTTGTTCCAACACACAAACTCTCTTATGAGAACACAAAAACAAAAGAAGCTGGCGTTTCCAAATATCCCCCCTGTTTTCAGGGGCAAGTTCCCCAGGGGGCATGTGAATGATGTAAAAGGCTGGAACTTTTCCAAAGCAGAACTTATGGAAGCAGCCAAGGCAGGAAAAATGCTTGCCATGGACCTTGATATGACCGGCAGGCCCAGCTGCAGCCTTGCCTGCGGCCATTGCTTCAACCCGGTGCTCAGGCTTATGCAGAAGCGCGGGGAGCTCCTTGCTGATGCAGATGTAAGGCAGGTGGTGAAGGATGCAAAGGCGCTTGGCCTCAGGACAGTAAAGATTATCGGTCCGGGAGAGCCTCTGGAGGAGAAAACCCTGTTCCCGTTCCTGGAGCTGCTGGCCGGGCTTGACATTACGCCCCTTATCTTTACAAAAGGAACTACCTTGGGGGATGAACGGCGTACAAAAAAGCTCTTTGGCATGAAACCGGTGCAGTTTGCGGAAAGGCTGAAGTCTTTTGATGTTTCCATCCTGTTTGGTGCAAATTCATTCAATCCTGAGCTGCAGGCTGAAATAGTTGGAAGGAACCGGTATCCTGGGCTGAGGAACCGCGCGCTGGAGCTGCTGGCCGATGCGGGCTTCAATGAGTACATGCCTGGAGAGGCGACAAGCCTGGCCATAATTCCCAACCCGGTAATGAAAGTGAACATCGATGAAATGTTTGAGGTCTACAAATGGGCAAGAAGGCGCAACATGTATATGGTGGCTGCCCCCACCATGGTATCAGGCTCCTGCCGGGAGCCTGAAGCTTACCGGGCCATTACCCCTTCACCAGAAGAACTGCTGGACCTTTATGTCAGGATTAACATATGGGCAATCCGCAACAATATTTACATGCTGGATGACCTGGAGCGTGATGGCATTTCTGCCTACGTGGGTGCAAAGCCCTGCCAGCAGGTGGGTGCAGGACCCTTCATAAGAAGGGACGGGCTGGTGCTGCGCTGTCCCGGGGATGACGTGAGCATACAGGGCCGGATTGGTGAAGCAGGCCTTGCTGAAATCTGGAAAAACAGCGAGAACCTGAGGAGTTACGGGGGCATGATAAACGTGGGGTGCCCTCCCAAGGAGGGCCGCACAATACCTGAGAACTTTTTCAGAGATGTACTGGAGGTTGTCAAAGAGCGCATTGGCTAAAACGCATACCTGACTCTTTTTTCCACTGCCTTTACTCTTTTCAGGATGCTTTTCGCCTTTTTGCAGGACGAATATCCTTCAAGAAAGGAATCCTTTTCAGAAATGGCCCTGAGCATGGTGAACACATCCACTGCCTTGTCCTCAATGTCGCTGGAGACAAATCCCAGGCCGAAATCAATTACATACAGCGTTTCACCGCCAAGGATAAGGTTTGCAGGGGTGTAATCCCCGTGGATGATGTCTGAATCGTGCAGGTCTGCCAGCATTTTCCCTGCTTTTAATGCCTGGGATTGGGTCATCTCCGGCCGTTTCCCTTCTATGAACCCGATGGTCAGAGAAAATTCTTTCACCTCCAGAACGACCGGGCAGTCCGCCCCTGCCAGCTTGGCCCGGTGCAGCAGCCTTGCCTCTGCTCTGGTCCGCTCCCTGCGCAGTTTTTCATCAAGCTTCTTTATCCGGTACTTCTTGGAAATCCTGTCCTTGATTACCACCGGCTTTCCCAGCAAAGTGGATTTCCTTAAAACCGCCTCTGCCCCTTTCATTGTATCATCCAAAGGCCAGCTTGGAGAATATGAAGACTATGAGCAGCAGTATTATCCAGTTCAGGATTATGGTAGGCCCGATTATTGCATAGCCGATAATAAGGGTTACCGCGGTGAAACTCAGCCAAACGCTTTTCCTCCATCTGAAAATCTTGCTTCCGTCAAGGGGAAATGCCGGTATTGTATTGAAAAGTGCGAGCAGCAGGTTTATTGCAGCCCCAAACTGCCAGACATTGAAGACGCCGTTCTGGATGCCTATGTCTATGCTAAGCGCCCCCCACTTAAGTAGCAGGCTGTAGTACTGCTCTATGGGTGCAACCGCCTCCAGCCCAAGGAAAAAGAATACCAGTATCAGGTTAAGGGCGGGACCGGCCAGTGAAATCAGCCCGTTCTCCCTTTCAGTTATCCGCTTTGCATTGATGTAAACCGCTCCGGGAGCCGCAAAAAGAAATCCGAAAAGGGAGGTTATCAGCATGAAGACGATGCCCTGGGTCCACATCCTGAAGCGGGCCTTGCCCCCGTAGTATATTGCGATGAGCTTGTGGGCCATCTCATGGAGCACGAATCCGCTTCCTATCGTAACAATCAGGGGCACCATGAAGACAAAGAACTCCCTGGGATTGGCAAACAGCCCCTCCGGGGTTGCAAAGACTATTGCCAGTGCCAGGGATATGGCAATCACACTGATGACCATCTGTGCAACTTCTTCCTGCTCAAGGTAAAAGGCCTGCTGCAATCAATCTACCAACTTTTCTTCGTAAATAACTCTTATTTTGGGAGGGCTTATCAGGCCGTTGTAGCTTTCAATGACCCCAAGCACCTCACTTCCATTCTGGAGTGTGATTTTTATCTGTTCGTTTTTTCTTCCGTTGTCTACTGCCCAGCCTATCCTGCCTATTATGCCCGGAATGGCTGAATCAGTCACAACTGCTACCGTGTCCCCGGACCTTACTCCTCTCAGGTCTGGATAAAATGCCGTTATTGCAACCGATGCCACGGTTCCCAGGGCCAGCATCTTGAGGGTGCTGACTATTGTTGCTTCAGGAAGCAGTGCAAATGCCAGAAGGGAAATGCATATTGTTACAACAATCAGTTTGCCGAAAATCAAAAGCCTCATCTTTTCACCCGTACATGGTGGATGCAGTTGTCTTGAACTTCTTGATGCTTTCCACGTTCTCCTTTTTGATGCTGGGCACTATCTCCTTGAATGCAACCTCAAAGTGCTCCGCCTTTGCCTTTCTGGAGCCTTTTCTTATTGCAGCCATCCCTGCCTCCCTTATCAGATTGTCAATATCCGCTCCGGTGTATCCCTCGGTAAGCCTGGAAAGCTCCTCCAGGTCCACGTCCCGGTCCAGGGGCATGCTCCTGGTTTTGATTTTGAATATGCTCAGGCGGGCAGGCTCATCCGGAGCCTTTATCTCGATAAAGCGGTCGAACCTTCCCGGCCTCATCAGGGCAGGGTCCAGTATGTCCGGCCGGTTGGTCGCTGCAATCACTACCACGTTCTTCAGGCTACGCAGCCCGTCCATTTCAGTGAGCAGGGTATCCACTATCCTTTCCGTTACCAGGGCTCCCCCCTCACCGTAGCCGGTCCGTCTGGTCGCGACCGCATCCATCTCGTCGATGAAAAGAACGCACGGAGCTGCCATCCTTGCTTTCCTGAATATCTCCCTGACTGTTCTCTCTGATTCACCAACATATTTGGAAAGCACCTGGGCGCCGCTGATGGAAATGAAATTCGCTTCGGTTTCATTTGCAACCGCCTTGGCAAGCAGGGTTTTCCCTGTTCCGGGCGGGCCATATAGAAGTATGCCCTTAACCGGCCTTATGCCCATCTTCTCGAACATTTCCGGTGTCTTCAGCGGAAGCTCGACCGCCTCCTGGACTTCCCTTTTTACCTTTTCCAGCCCTCCGATATCATTCCATCTGACTGAAGGCTTCTCCACAAATACCTCCCGGAGTGCAGAAGGCTGAATCTCATGCATAGCATTGGAGAAGTCTTCTTTTGTTACCTTTATATTCTCCAGCAGCTTGGGGGGAAGCACTTCGTCTTCAATGTTGATTTTCGGAAGCACCCTGCGGAGGGCCTTTATTGCCGCCTCCTTGGTAAGAAGGGCCAGGTCTGCACCGGTATAGCCGTGGGTGATGGCTGCAAATTTCCGGATTTCCACTGAGTCTTCAAGCGGCATCCCCCTGACATGTATGTTGAGTATCTCCCCCCTTGCCTTCTTGTCCGGGATTCCTATCTCTATCTCCCGGTCAAAGCGGCCCGGCCTTCTCAATGCAGGGTCAAGGGAGTCCTGCCGGTTTGTTGCGCCTATTACAATTACTTCGCCCCTTGCCTTCAGCCCGTCCATTATCGTCAGGAGCTGGGAAACAAGCCGTTTTTCAACTTCCCCCATCACCTCTTCCCTTTTTGGGGCAATTGCATCAATTTCGTCTATGAAGATTATGGAAGGGGCGTTTTCCTGCGCCTCTGCAAACAGCTTGCGCATTCTTTCTTCGCTTTCACCAACATACTTGCTGATTATCTCCGGCCCCCCCACATAAAAGAAATTGGCGTCGCTTTCATTGGCAACCGCCTTGGCAAGCAGGGTTTTCCCTGTTCCGGGCGAGCCGTAGAGCAGGATTCCCTTGGGGGGTTCAATGCCCAGCCTTTCAAACAGCTCAGGATGCCTCAGGGGAAGCTCTATCATCTCCCTGACCTTGTGGATGGAATCCTTGAGTCCTCCGACATCGTCGTAGGTTATGTGGGGGACATTCTTCATTTCCTTGACCGGCTCCTTGTTGATTTTGATTTCAGTGTGCTCGGTGATACTTACCGGCCCCTGGGGGAAAACCTGGGCAACGATAAGAGGTATTGATGTCCCGAATATGCCAACCGGCAGGAGATTGCCTTTCAGCACTGCCTTGCCGATAAGCCTTTTCTTGACGTACTGGTCAAAGCCAACTGAATAGCGGACCGCCTCCTGTGGTGCAAGCACAATTTTTTTTGCTTCCTTGACCGGGGTTTTCTCAACCCGGACCCTTTCCCCCAGGCCGATACTGAGATTCTGCCTCAGGATTCCGTCTATCCTTATCATGTCCAGGCCCTCATCGTCAGGGTGGGCCTGCCACACGATTGCCAGAGCGGATTTCTTGCCGGTAAGTTTTATTATGTCCCCGGTTGAAACCCCCAATTCTGATTTTGCCTTGGAATCAATTCTTGCAATCCCGCGGCCTATATCATTCTGAAAGGCTTCCGCAACTTTGAGCGATTTTCCGGTCATCCTTTACCTCTGGGAAAAATTCAGCTGGTTTTCTCCGTATTTTAATACCATTTTGGTATTTAATAACATTACTGTCTCATCCCGACGGAGCATTTTTCTTTTCAGGATTCCCCCTCCGGATTTTCAGCCTGGAGCAGAGGCCGATGTCGATATCGCCCTTGTTTACTCCTGCCCCCTCAACCAGAATTTCGTCTCCTTCCTTCAGCCTTTCCCCGCGTTCCGAATCATTCCATATGATGGCCCTTCTTTCTGCGGTTCCGTCGGAAATAAGAAATGAGAATGCCACCGAGCCCCTGCCGTTACGAACAAACTTGTCATACCCCTCCAGCCTGCTGACCCTTCCCTTTATGTGAACTGTTTCATTGTCAGGAATATCCTTCAGCTCAGATACGCCGGCCCTTCCCTCCACAGACAGGCTTCCCTGGAATCCGAAATGAAGCTCCCCTGATTTTTCATATGCCCCCTTTACGGTTATCAAATCCCTGGCTCTCAGTCGCTGGACCAGCCTGGTGTCCCTGTTCCAGAAGACCAGGGGCTTTTCACCGGTTTCATCCTTTACTTCAACCACCTGCGACTGTTTTCCGGACGAATAGCCCATTACCGGCCATACTCTGGTGATTTTTCCCCTGATAGTGAAGTCTCTGGCGTCTTTCGGAACTTCCCCTATCATGAACTGCTCGCTTTTCAGAAGCCCTTTCTCCTTTGCAATAAGCCTAAGGGCCACCTCCCGGGTGAGCAGGCCGTCAAAGGAGGCAATCTTCAGCTTCACTTCCTGCTCCAGCTCCTCCCTTTCCATGCTTTTGAGAAGCTCCGCCTTGATGTCCATGGGAAGAATTCTCACCCAAATGATTTAAACGTACACCGGCATCATTCCTGCATGCGGAAAATGTCCAATCTTGAGTACTCCTTCATGGTCCGGGAGCTTTCCCATCTTGCTGGAAAGCACTTCAACCGGATTCGCAAAATTGAAGACGATACTTACAGAATGAAGATTGGAAGTACCGAGATTCTGTGCCAGCTCGGGGTGAGGCTGCACCGGACGATGTACCTGGAGGAGCCGTCTGAAAAGGATTCATTTGTGCAGAAGGTGGAGAAGGAGCTTGACAATGCAAAGCTGCTTTCCATAGAGCAGATAAACAATGACAGGATTGTGGCATTTCATTTCGCTCTTGGGACGCTTGTGTTTGAGATGTTCGGAAAAGGCAATGCAATACTGGTCAAAGACAACCAGGTTGTTGCGACCACCCGGAAGGAAAAATGGGCGGACCGTGAGATTTTCCCCGGCTCGGAATACCGCCCTCCAAAAAACAGGCCTGCCGGGGCAATCCAGCCCTCTGAAAAATACATTATCGTTTCCCTTCTCAAACTGCCATTCGGAAAGGAATATGCGCTGGAAGCATTGAGAAGGGCGGGAATAGACGAAAAAACACCGGGGGAAAGCCTTTCCGGAGAACAAATCAGCTCCCTGGAGAAGGAATTTGAAAATATCCGGGAGGCGGCGAACCCTGTTGCTTATACTGAAAACGGAAAAATAATTGATTTTTCTCTTACTGGGCTTGGCGTTTACTCTGGCTGTGAAAAAAGAGAATATGGCAGCCTCAGCGAGCTTCTGGATGAATACTACCAGGGCCTGGAGAGGCCTGATGAACACCTGGAAAAGCTGGAAAGGCGCCTGGAAAAGCAGAAAGAAAGGCTGGAGGAGCTGAAGAAAAAGGAAGAGGAGTACCGGCAGAAGGGCGATTTTATATACGAGCATTACGGCGAGGTCCAGGAAATCCTGGATGCCGCTGAAAAAAAGGAATTCAAAGACTGGAAGTTAAACAAAAAGGAAAAGTATGTGGAAGTTGAAATTCAGTAGACCGACTCCTTGGTAATCAGCCGGTCTTTCAGAATCATCGCAGCCTTTCTGGGGTTGTCCACCACCAGGGAAAGCACTGTGTTCTTTCCGTCCTTGGAAACCATGTGGACATTCTTGATGCTCACATCCTCTTTGGAAAGAGCGGCAGTTACCTTGTTCAGCTCTCCGGGTTTGTCATCAAGCTTCACCACCACAGAGTTTATCTCCTCCACGTTGAAGCCTGCGGATTCAAGAACCTCCTTCCCCTTCTCAGCGTCGGAGAGGCTGAGGGTTATTATTCCCTTCCCGGAGACCACATCAGCATTTATTGATTCAATATTTATCTTGGCCTTGGACAAAATGTAGGAAATGTCTGCAAGCACACCTATCTTGTCATCTGACACAATTGTTACAGTTTTCATATCTCCCACCTCTATATCTTGTAAATCTGAATGTAGGGGACATTATTTATATACATGACGCTGTCTTTGGAGGCAAGCTCCAAGGCCACGGCCACGTCAACTGCCTTTTTTCCAACAAGATTTGCGGAATTGAATTCCCGGAGTTCGGATTCCAGCTCCCGGCTGCCTGCGACATCACCCACATAAAAGCTGCGGTAGGTGTCAAGGTCCATATGGGATGTTCCCTCCTGAAGCACCCTGCCTATCAGCTTCCTGTCGCAGGCGGCAACTATTTTCTTCCCCTGGTCCCTGTGAACTTTCAGATACATGTTACGGCATTCACCTTGTTTCCTTTATTTACTTTCTGAATAATGGAGCGCAAGTTCCTTGTATATATTTTTCCAAAGTTTTATCTTGTCTGTTTCAATATATTCGTCAATAGTATGGAGGACCTTGTTGCCCTTGTCATCGAATGCGCAGGGCCCTACCGCGACTGCGGGTATGCCCTTTGAAGTGAAGCGGTGGCCGTCACAGGCGCCAAGTTTGGTCCTTAGCCTCACGTTCTGGCCCATGTATTTCTCCATTATCTCCTTTGTTGTGACGACCAGCTCGTCATCAGATGGAGTGTGCATGGGATTGAACCTAAGCAGAACTTTCATCCTGGATTTTTCGTCAAGCAGGTGTCCGAGATAATCGATGATTTCATCCATGTTTTCTCCTGCCGGAACCCTTATGTCCAGGGAAAACCTGCAGCTTTCCGGAACCACGTTGGCGGTCATTCCGCCGATAAAATAGCCGATGTTGCAGGTAGTTACTTTCTCGGACTGCTTTTTTGTTGCCTTGAGCTTGAGTACATTGTCCCTGTCAATGTGGTTGATTATCTTGATTGCCCTGAGGATTGCATTATCGCCGGCGTACAGCCTCGCCCCGTGTGCCCTTTTTCCTGAGGTCCTTATCTCAATGCGCAGCACCCCTTTGTGGGCATGCTCCAGTCTGGGGCCACTGGGCTCTCCTATCACCATTCTTTTTGCGAAAAGCCCTTTGCTGACAAGCGCCTTGGTTCCGTTTTCACCTCCTATCTCCTCATCACCTACTGCCTGGAAAACAACCCTGATTGGCAGTTCTTTTTTTGAGAGCTCAATAAAGGCAGCCAGCATTGCGGCCAGTCCCCCCTTCATGTCAGTGGCGCCCAGGCCGTAAAGTTTTCCGTCTTTCACTGTGGGGGACAGGGGGTCTGTCTTCCACCCGCTTCCGGGGGGCACAGTATCGTAATGTCCGTTGAATCCGATTTCCTTTTTGCCTTTTCCGGTTTCCGCATGCAGGTTCCGGACCCGGTCTGAAGTTATTGTCCGGACCTTTATTCCTTCGGATTCCAGCAGTTCCTTTATGTAACCGAAAGGCTCATCAGCATTGTCATAACTCTTGAGTGAAACCAGCTTTTTTGCAACTTTTATCTCGTCCATTGTCAAGACCCCTCCATTTTTATCAGAGACAGTCTTAATAGCTGTTATGAAATTTCAGGTTTTTTTCCTGTTGGGCTTGCTGTTGTCTGCCGGCTGTGTTGCCGAGGAGCCTGCGGACAACCAGACTATTAATGACAGCCAGGGGAATGCATCGGCCAACAATTCCGCTGAAAACATAACGTCATTTGAAGAGTGTGTGCAGGCCGGCTATCCGGTGATGGAATCCTATCCGCGGCAGTGCCGTACCCCGGACGGAAAAACGTTCGAGTCTCTGTCTGACCGGTTTGAAATCTCAAAAAACACATCCTGCAACGAAGACAGCGATTGCCTGCTCGTGAACAGGGAGCTTGGTTTTTCCTGCTGCTGGGCAGGAGTGTGCGAAGCAGTCAACTATTCAGAGGACAAATGGATTGCAGTAAACAGAAAATGGTTCAATGAAAGCAGGGAACAATACTGCCCCCGCAATTGCGGGCCCAGGCCCCCCTGCTTTGTGGAGCCATTGAACATCAATTATTCAGCCCGTTGCATTGGCAACCAGTGTGAAAAGGTTCCCAACATTAGGAAGAACGTCAGCCCCGGGAATTTTTCAACCAACGAAAGCAGGAACGAAACCTCTGCTGAGCCTGAAGGGATATATTTTGCAGATGACAGATATGTCCTTGTCCTTGGCGATGTTGTCCTCCCAGCATATGATTCTGTCTGCGGAGCCTTCAGCGTAAGGGATTCCTCAAACCTTTCTGTTGTGGACAACCTGCTGATTTGCGAGGGAAATTCACAAACCTGGATTAGTCCGGAAGGCCAAGAATACAGGATAGTTGTGGTTGAGGTTGCAGCCGGATATACCAAGGAAGTAAAATGGGCGGAAGTAATTATATACGGCTAGATAAGTCCGGCCAGCGAATTAAGAGTGAGCATAAAGAACATGCTGACCACCACGAAAAAGAACAGCACGTTTGCAATTTTTATCAGTGAGAAAACATCCTCAATGGTCTTTTTTGTCTGGCCAAGCGTTTCTCTTTGAGTCCTTATTTTGCCCTTCATCTCCTGAAGGTCCTGCTTCAGATTCGAGAAGGTAGTTTTCTGCTGCTCCAGGGAGCCTGCCGTCTGGTTGAGTTGCTGCGATGATTCCCGGAGGGATGATGCAGCACCGGAAAAGTCTTCCTGCATTCCTGTTACGTCAATTCCTATTGTGCCCAGTCCTGAAAGAACGCTGCTGGTGGAATCCAGCGCATCAGCAGTTGAGCCAAGCCCTTCTGAAAGCGGGGCTATTGAATCTTCCAGGGAATCCACTGCATTTTCCGTAGTGTTCAACCCATCATCCAGAGTGTCCAGCGCCCCTTCGATTTCTATGAAGTTCTGTCGGGTAATGTCTATATTCTGGATTATCGAGTCCCTGGTTTTGTCCATTGCATCATTTATCATAACTGAGAATATGAGAAGAACAAACAAACCTGCCATGGCTATCCCAAGGGACAGCGCCCGGAGGGGTTTTTTCAAATTCTTCAGGGTATCCGGCTTCTTTTTGGCCATGCTCCAGAACTCGCTGATTGTTTTTAAAAACATTGACCGTCCTTTCTATTCATGCACCTGATTGTATTTGCCCATCCGGATAACGAAAAAAGCCACAACGCAGCAATATTAAGGCACGTTGAGGCAAGGCTTAAAGCAGATTTCAGGGAATATAATGTAATCGACCTGTACAGTGACGGGTTTGAGCCGGTGCTGAGGCTCACACCTGAAAGCGAGCAGAAAAATGAGCTTGTGAAAAAATACCGGCACCGTGTTGATGAAGCTGAGTGCCTGGTCTTCATATTCCCAGTATGGTGGAACAATATGCCGGCCATTCTGAAAGGGTTTTTTGACATTGTTTTCTCACCCGGGTTTTCCCACGAGTTCAATTCCAAGGACGGAAAAATAAAGCAAAAACTGTCCGGAAAAAAGGCAGTGGCAATAAACACCTTTGGGCGCAGCGAGGATGAGTACAGGGAGAATCACAAAAGCCCTGACCTTGTTCTGGATGATGCCATACTGCGCTTCTGCGGGGTGGAAGTGGTCTCCAGGCTAAACTGGTTTGATGTAAGGCCGCCCTCTATAATTCCCCCGGCCATTGCAAATAAAATAGATGAAGTGCTGGTTGAATAAAAATAAAAAAAGGTAAATCCTCCTTTACAGGGATTTCACGAATTTGTCAGAGGTTGTGACTTTGCAGTACAACGGCAGAATATCAAGCATGGCATCATAGTTGCTGTCGGTAAAGCCGCTCATGGCATCCTTCAGGATGGTTGCATTGTAGCCCATGTTGGCCGCGCGCTTTACTGTGGTCGCAACAACATGCTCAATGCACTGCCCGCTGACATAGACGTGCTCGATTCCGTTGCAGCGCAGAATCTGGTCAAGGTCGGTTGCCTCAAAGCTGTCCGAGCCGAAGTTGATGACTATTTTCTCGCCCTTCTTCGGCTTGAGCGCATCGATTACCTCCACGTCCCAGCTTCCGATAATGCCGCTGTTGGTGTCCTTCGCGCCCTGGAGCAGGGGGTAATACTGCTTTGCAGGCAGTTCAGGGAAGCCCGGCCTCCAGCCAATGTTGACATAAATGACCAGCATTCCCTTGTCCCTGGCTGCTTTCAGGGCCCTTTTCGCGTATTTTATAGAATTGTTCTTTTTTACTTGGGGATACAAATCCTTGCCCCATACCCCCTTGGGATTTGCAACGCTGTTCTGCCAGTGCAGCATCAGCAAAGCAGATTTTTTTGTGTTTACCACATTATTCACCAGAAGCAGATTTTCAGGTTAGGCTAATAAATATATCGAAGCCCCTTTTGTTAATGCCCGTATTTATTGATTGGGTTCCTTTTCACAAGCACCCCGTATCTTTTCTGTAATGGCATTGAACAGGTTATTAACTTCAACGGGGCTTCCCAGGTCTCCCGACTTCCTTATTTTCGGGCTGAGCTTTATCCTTCCCAGAAAAGGAACCTTCTCCTTTTTTGCAGTTTCCTCAACGTTTCCTTCCCCGAAGACATCGCCGGACATGTTTTCAATTAAGCCCAAAACAGGGGTTCCCATTTTTCTGGTGAAATTTATTGCCCTGGTGGCGTCCAGCAGCGCAACCTCCTGCGGGGTTGAGACTATTATGGTGCCGGTTATGCTGCCCAGCAATTGTGAAACACTTATCGCCTCGTCTCCGGTTCCGGGAGGAAAATCTATTATTAGGTAGTCCAGGTTCCCCCATTCAACATCATTTAACAGCTGTTTAATGACATTGTGCTTGAGGGGCCCCCTCCAGATGACCGCATCGGACTTGTCAACCAGGAAAGCCATTGAGATAATCTTCAGGTTTTCATTGTACTTAATGGGAATCAGCTTTTCATTCCCCGTCTCCGGTTTTTTGTTTTC
>WJIU01000030.1 GCA_014730115.1 Microcaldota archaeon | reverse complement strand
CAGATGGCCGGAAACGAGATGAAGGCCGGCATAGCCGTCATAATCCTCCTTTCCGTGGCGCTGATGGTCTACGCGAAGAAATCGGAAAGGCTCGGCAGGCTTATTGAAAATCCTGACTTCAGCCCTGGAAGGAAGTCTGCATTCTCTTCAGGTCTTATCGCAGGGGTATTGGGAGGCGCGGTTGCAATTCCAGGCCCCCCTATGATACTCTATGGCGCGTTCATGACCAGTTCCGGGAGATGGGGGAAAAAAGGACAAAGGCGTTCTTCACGGCCTTCTTCGGTACCCTGATGCTCTACCGGCTGGGAACACTTGCGTATACCGGTGATGTAACAGTGCCGCTTGCAGTGGAATCAGCAATTGCAATCCCTGCAATTGCCCTTGGGGCCTGGGCAGGAATAACCATTTTCAGGGTAATCTCAAGGGAGAGGTTCAGGCTGCTCGTCCTGGGAGGGCTTGTCATCACAGCGTTCATCCTTCTTTTTTCTTCTTTCTGACCGTTTCGACATTTTTAATGGTTCAGCTTGTTTTTACTGCATGAAAACCAGTATGCTCTGCTGGCGCTTACGCAGGGGACAGTTACATTGAATAAAGGTGAAAACATGGAAGAAACAAACTTGGAAACTGTAGGGAAGATGGTAGATTCCGGGGAGGACGTAGCCCTTGTAAACGCACTTTCCGGGGCAGCCTTCAGGGCAAAAAGGATTCCCGGCTCAATAAACCTGCCCGCCGAAAGCGAGAATTTCGACGAGCAGGCCGCACAGAAGCTGCCGGACAGGGAAAAGAAGACCGTGGTCTACTGCTCCGGCCCGGGCTGCCATGCATCCGACAAGGCAGCATCAAAGCTGGAAAATCTGGGATACAATAACGTGGTTCATTTTGCAGGCGGAATAAGGGCCTGGGAAGAAGCCGGTTACGAATTCTAAAGGGGAGTAGTCAGGCCTCGTTGCAGGAGCTCCAGCCGCACCCGTCGCATTCCATGCAGCCTTCCTTGTGGTAGAGCCTGCTGCCGCACTGGGGGCAGATTCCCCTGGCTACCATTTCCTTTACTTCTTCGTTCATTCTCCGCTTCCACCTACGATGCTCTTGAGGCCCTTGATGAGGCCTTCAGACTTGGCCTTCCATCCTGCCAGGAATCCCTGGAGGCCGTCCATGCCGCCAAGCATGTTCAGGATTTCATCTGCGGATTCCAGAACATCTTTATCAGTATCAAAGCTGCCGAAAAGAGCCCTTAAAAGTGCGGTTATTCCCCTCTTGGTATACAATGGGCTGCCGTCCCTGGTCTTTTTGGACCAGCGGCTTATGAACTCCTGCGCTTTCTGGGTTCCCAGGAATTCCTCAGGAGAGGATGACTTCTGGGCTTCCGGAGGCTTCTGGGTGGTCTCCGGCTCTTCTTTTTCTTCTGGCTGCGTAAATCTGGGTCGGAACTGGCCTAGGAACATGGCATCTACCACTCATCAAAGTTTTATAAATCATATGCCCAGCCGGTCCAGTATCTTCCCGGTTTTGAAGACGGTGTCGTCGATTTTTTTGTCAAGCATTACTATTTCTGCATTCTCCGGCTTGAGGAAGGGTTTCTGGTCGTAGCCGTATACAATTGCATCGGGGTTTACGAATTCAAGCATTTTTTCAGGGTCCTCGTATCCGCTGATTGCAAGGTCTACCGGCTTCAGTGCCTCCACCATTATTTTCCGGTATTCCTGGGGGTGAACCGGCTCCCTTCCCTTGCTTTTGATGTGCTCGTCCCTGGCAACTGCCACCACCAGCACATCCCCGTGCTTTTTTGCCTCATAGAGGGTGACTATGTGCCCGATGTGAAGGACATCGAAAACCCCTCCGGTAAGAACCACCCTTATTTTTTTCCTTTCCTCAGGCCTGAGAAAGAATCTGCCGTGTTTCTCAATCAGCAATTCGCGGTCTTCCAGGGGAAGGAAATGGTAGGCATCCTCTGGTATTCCCGCATACCGGAGCTGCATAAGGAAAAGCTTCTTGGCCTGCATGGTTATGTCTTGCTGGCCGCTTTTTTTAAACAATGCTGCAGAAGGGCGGATATGATTGAAAACTACTCGTTCGGCAGAATCGTGGTGGATGGGAAGGCGTACACCAATGACATAAAAATAATAAACGGGGCAGTGAAGCCGGACTGGTGGCGAAAGGAAGGCCACCATCTTTACCTGGAGGATATGCAGGACGTCATTGATGCCGGCCCCGATACAATAATTGTGGGCTGCGGCCACGATGGAGTTCTGAAAGTCGACCAGGAAGTCAGAACCTACTGCCAGGAAAAGGGGATAGAGCTTATTGAGGTGAAAACCGGGAATGCGGTAAAGAAATACAATGAAATGAAAGAAAGGGATGTTGCAGGGTTGTTTCATCTGACCTGCTAATCCACGTCAATCTGTGCTTTCTGCAGCTTCCCGGAATAGTCCACATAGACCGTCTTGATGTTGGAGAATTCGTCTATGCCCCTGATTCCGGCTTCCCTGGTATGCCCGGTGCTCTTTACGCCTCCAAAAGGAAGATGCACTTCAGAGCCTATGGTGCTTGAATTTATGTAGGTAAGGCCGGACTCCAGCTTTTCAATAGCCCGGAATGCATTGTGCACATCTTTTGTGTATATCGATGAGCTGAGGCCGTATTCCACTGCATTGGCCATCTCAATCGCTTCCCGGAGATTGGTGAACTCAAGCACTGAAAGCACCGGGCCGAATATTTCCTCCCTTGCAATCCTCATGTCCTGGGAAACCTGGCTGAAGACAGTGGGCGTATAGAAGAAGCCCTTTCCGGAAGGCGCCCTGCCCCCACAGAGCATCCTGGCCCCCTCTTTTTTTCCTATTTCCACATATTTCTGCACCTTTTCCAGCGCCTGCCGGTTGATTAACGGCCCTACATCAGTAGACTTCTGGGCAGGATTTCCAAGCTTCATCTTTTTTGCCCGCTCCACGATTGTTTTCAAAAGCTTGTTCTTTATCTTTCGGTGCACAATAAGCCTGCTTGCTGCAGTGCATCTCTGTCCTGTGGTTCCGAAGGCTCCCCAGATTATGCCCTCTGCCGCCAGCTCCAAATCTGCGTCATCCATTACGATGATGGGGTTCTTTCCCCCCAGCTCAAGGCCAACCTTTTTCAGGCCGGCATGCTCGGTAATCCATTCGCCGGTATACTTGGAGCCTGTAAATGACACTCCCCTTATTTTTGGATGCTCCACAATCGGCTTGCCCACATCCGAAGCCGGGCCGGTAATAAGATTTACCACGCCTTTGGGCACCCCGGCCTTTATCAGTATTTTAACCAGCTCATAAGCGCATAGCGGAGTGTCCGAGCTTGGCTTGAAAACAATGGCGTTTCCGCAGACAAGCGCAGGGGCGAGCTTCCAGGCAGGAATGGCGATAGGAAAATTCCAGGGAGTAACCAGTCCCATCACCCCTACCGGCATCCTGACTGTCATTGCAAACTTGTCCTTCAGCTCGCTGGTGGTGGTATGCCCGAAGAGCCTTCTTCCCTCTCCGGCCATATATTCGAAAATGTCTATTGCCTCCTGGACGTCTCCAAGGGCCTCCGGCATTACCTTGCCCATTTCATTTGCAACAAGCTTTCCCAGCCTCTGCTTGTCCTTCCGGAGCAAATCAGCGGCTTTCCGGAGAATCCCGCCTCTTTTGGGGGGAGGCATTTCTGCCCATTTCCCAAAGGCCTTTTCCGCGGCGTCTACTGCCATGTTAACGTGCTTTTCCTTTCCTTTTGGAAATCTTCCCAGCGACTTGCCGGTAGCAGGATTTATTGTCTCAAAATATTCGTCTGCCCCTACCCATTTTCCTCCGATATACATCTTATAATTCGGCATAATTTTCCCACTACTCCAATCATTAAAAATGTTGGCAGCCTGAATTTAGCCATGAGAGCCTTTATCTTTATCTTACTTGGAACCTTTTTGTTGCTGGGCTGCGCGGCCCCGGAAGCACCGGTTGAAGAGCCGCCTGCTGAAGAGGGGCCTCCCCAGCCTCCCCCTGCTGTCACCTGCGTGGACGGCGATTCGGGCATTGACCTGGCCATACAGGGGGTGGTGGTTGTAGGAAATGAATCCTACCTTGACCAGTGCGTGGACAACACCACTGTCCGTGAGTATTACTGCGACGGAAATTCAATGGCTGAAACCACCCTGGTCTGTCCGGATGACAACGTTTGCCGGAACGGCAGCTGCGTTCAGCTGCCTGAACCCGGGCCCGAGCCCAACTGCGTGGAAACAGACAGCGGCAAGGACTTTTACAGCGCAGGCACCACCACCTACCTCGGCTCCAACTATTCCGATGTCTGCCAGGGCAACTTTGACCTTCTGGAATACTTCTGTGAAAACGATGAAATAAGCGAGGAGATTCACCACTGCAGCACCGGTGAAAACTGTGTGCAGGGCGCCTGCGTGCCCCAGGAGAAGACCTGCTCAGACCCTGATTCAGGGAATCCTTCTGCCGCAGGGACAACCACCCAGTACATGGGCGGTGCGGTGGTCAGCCAGTCTGCTGACTACTGCATTGATGGGGAAAGCAGGGTGGAATACTACTGCGAAAGCAACATGGTGAAAAACAGCACCGAAATATGCCCGGCAGACAGCTTCTGCCTGAACGGTGCCTGCGTGCCTCTGTGCGCAGACGGCGATTCGGGCCGGGACTACTTTGTCTCATCCTATGTTGACTCCTATTCAGGCCAGTTCAATGACTACTGCTCTGACGAAAATACTGTAGTTGAATACTACTGCTCGGACAACAGTGCACTGAGTGAGCAGAGGGAGTGCACGTATTTCTGCTATTCCGGCCGCTGCCTTTCATCAGAAGATATCAAATGCAAGGAATCCGGAAGTGCAGTCAAGGTTGAATACGGAAAAATTGAGCTGGCTGAGTATGAAAACAGTTGCCTTGACCACCGGCTTGCCCGCGAGTACCTCTGCGTGGGAAACGATATCGAAACCGTTACCACCCAGTGCGAGGACGGGGAGATATGCTATGAAGGGGACTGCATGGAAATCACCGAAGAGGCATGCTATGACCTGGACAGCAATGAGGACGACGACGGAATCTTTGTCCAGTCCACCGTTGTACGCACCGACAATGATTCGGTGACAGATACCAAAGTGGACTCCTGCGTGGATTCCAGAACCGTCCTGGAATATATGTGCGACGGCAAGACGTTTTCCACTGAATTCCTTTCCTGCCCGGATGAATACAAGTGCATAGGCGGGGAATGTGTCTACCCCTACCAGTGCACCGAGACAGACGGTGGGAAGTCCTTTGAGCCCGGAGAGGCGTCCCTTCTGGAAAACGGAGATGTGGCAAGAACCGAAAAGGATGCCTGCACCGGAGACGGAAATATCTGGGAGGTGTACTGCAGCGATGACATGCTGGAATATGCAGTCCTGGAATGCCCGGAAGGAACGTCCTGCAACAGCGAAACAGGGAGGTGCGAATAATGATTCTTCCAAAGCAGCATCTGGAAAAGGGAAAGTTGCTGGAGGTGCTGAGCAGCAGCCAGTACCAGCCATGCGGGGTGGACATCACCCTCAAGGAAGTGTACAATTTCAAAAGCCAGGGAGTCATAGATTTCGACAACCGGGAAAGGAAAATCAGTGAAGTGGAGCCATTGGAATTCTCGGAAGACAGGGTTACGCTCAGGCCCGGCGCATACAAGGTCATCTTCAATGAGTATGTCCGGATTCCTTCAGACACCACTGCAATGTGCCTTCCCCGCTCTTCCCTTCTGCGTTGCGGGGTTACGCTGGAGTGTGCGCTCTGGGACCCCGGCTATGAAGGCCGCAGCGAAGCGCTGCTCTTGGTAAAGAACGAGCATGGGATTACATTCAAAAGAAATGCAAAAATCGGCCAGATGGTTTTCGTGAAGCTTGCGGAAAACACAGACTCTCTCTACGAGGGGGCGTACAAGGGTGAGAACCGCTAGGCCACTTTTTCCAGCATCTTTCCAAGGTCTCCGCTTTTTTCTTTGATATGATAGGTTATATGAAGGAGAGGAATGTTGACTTTCAGGACCTTGGCTATGTCTACCGGGGTTCCTGACACCACCACTTCGGCACCGCTGTTGTTTATCGTCTCTGCAAGCTCTTCAATCTGTTTTCCGTAGTATCCCATTGCAGGCAGAACGTTTTCCAGGTGCTCGTATTTCTGGTAAACCTTGCGGATGCTTCCCACCGCATGCTCCCTGGGGTCTATTATCTCTGCCCCCTTTTTCTTTGCATATTCAAAGCCTGCACCGAATTTCATGCCGCCATGGGTCACAGTGGGGCCATCCTCCACCACTATGACTTTCCTTCCTTCCAGGTCCATCTTCCGGTCGGGCGTAAGCTCCATGTCCGCTTCCAGCACCTGGGCGCCCGGGTTGAATTTCTCCTGGTTTTTCCGGATTCTTTTCACATCAGTCGGGTTTTCTGAAATCTTGTTGATTACCACCACATCAGCTGCGCGGAAGTTGGTTTCCCCCGGATAATACCACATCTCATGGCCGGGCCGGAGAACATCGGTTACTACAAACCATAAATCGGGCTGTATGAATGGCAGGTCGTTGTTGCCCCCGTCCCATAATATTATGTCCGCCTCTTTTTCCGCTTCCCTGAGAATAGCTTCGTAGTCTACCCCTGCGAATACCACCACTCCGTTTTTTATGTGCGGGGTGTACTCCTCCCTTTCTTCTATTGTGCATTCATACCTGTCCAGGTCTTCAAGGGTGGCATATCTCTGGATTTTCTGCTTGGCCAGGTCTCCGTAGGGCATGGGATGCCGTACAATTACGCACTTTTTCCCTTTCTTTATCAGCCTTTTGGTTATCGTCCGTGAGAGCGGGCTTTTTCCTGCACCGGTTCTCACCGCGGTAACTGCTATTGTCTTTTTGCTGCTTTTAAGCATGGTTTCCCTTGGCCCGAGAAGCACAAAGCTGGCCCCTGCTGCCTGGGCCCTGCATGCCAGGTGCATCACATACATATGGGAAACATCGGAATAGGAAAAGTAGACCTCTGCTATCCTGTATTTTTCAATGAGTTTCTCCAAATCACTTTCTTCAAAGATGGGGATGCCTTTGGGATACAGTTTTCCGGCAAGCTCCGCAGGATACAGCCTTTCTGCTATGTTCGGGATTTGTGTTGCAGTAAACCCCACGACCTCGTAGTCTTCGTTGTTTCGAAAAAACATGTTGAAATTGTGGAAGTCCCTGCCTGCAGCCCCGAGAATAAGCACCTTTCGTTTCATGAAAGCCTTTCATCCCATAGTTTTTTTATTCTAAACTGAAAGAAGCGGATATGAGAGTAGTTATCGCATTGGGAGGCAACGCCCTCCTGCCCAAACAGGCAAAAGGAACTGCAGAAGAGCAGCTGGAAGCTGCAAAAAATGCAATAATCCGGATAGAGGGCGTGCTGAAGAGCAGCCAGGTTGTCCTGACCCATGGAAACGGGCCCCAGGTGGGAAACCTGCTTTTGCAGCAGCAGGGAACCAGCGAGGTGCCGGAGATGCCCCTTGACGTGCTCGGGGCCATGACCCAGGGTGAAATCGGCTATTTCATTGCCAGTGCGGTTTCCCTGACCGGCCTTCATTCTGCCACCCTTCTGACAAGGGTGGTGGTGAATCCGGAGGACCCTGCCTTCAGGAATCCTACCAAGCCTATCGGACCTTTCTATGAAAAGCCGGTAAGGGAAGGGATGAAAATGGATGCAGGAAGGGGGTATCGCCTGGTGGTTGCCTCGCCTGAGCCCTTGAAAATCAGGGAGCACGATGCGATAAGCGCCCTTCTTGAAAAAGGATTTGTGGTGATCGCGGTAGGCGGAGGGGGGATTCCCATTAAAGGCAGCGGCGAGGGAATGGAGGCAGTGATAGACAAGGACCGGGCAACTTCCCTCCTGGCCGGCCAGATAAATGCGGACCTTCTGGTTTTTGTGACATCAGTTGATTCGGTTTATCTTAACTTTGGAAAGCCCAACCAGTCCCGGATATCCAAGACAAGCGTGAAGATGGCAAAGAAATACATGGAGGAGGGCCATTTCGCGGAAGGCAGCATGCAGCCAAAAGTCCAGGCCGCAATCAGCTTTCTGGAGCAGGGAGGAAAAAAGGCGACAATATGCTCAATGGAAAACATCAATGATGCAATAAATGAAAAAGCAGGCACGATTATCTCAAACGTCTAGTATCACAAAGGCCTTCCAGGCATCCTCTTTCTTTTTTACTTCATACTTGTGCCAGCTTACCGCCTTTACGTTAACAACAAGCTCGTGCTTGTCGGGATTGATTTTCTCTCCTTTGAGCATGGCCTCCAGGTAATATTTCCCCTCTTCCTTCCGGATTTTTAGCATGTATCCGCTGAAGAAAAGGTTCTCGGCGTCCTTGTAGTATACCAGCTCGTCAAGAAAATCATGCAGAAGACGGTCCACACTTCCGTGGTTCAGTGAAAACTCCACAGATGTTTCCTCTTCGATGCTTTCAATGTTCTCTATCATTGATTTGGTTACTGCCTTTCCTGCACTTTCGAAAAGCTCCTCCAAATTCTTTCCGGTGGCTTCAAAGGCAACGTCGGCCATGGTGGCGCCTTCCACAAAGCTGTAGGGCATATTTATCCCTTTATGTTTCCTATTGGCTTCATCTTGGCCACCTTTTTTGAGAGGCCAGCCTGATGTGTGGTTTCTACTACCTCATCAATCGGCTTGTATGCCCCCCCTGCCTCTTCTGCAAGTCCGGCATAGGAGGTTGCCTTGATGTATATCCCCTGCTCTTCGAGCCTTTTCTGCAGTTTCTCCCCCCGGTACTTCTTTTTGGCCTGGGTCCTGCTCATAGTCCTCCCCGAGCCGTGGGCAGTAGTGTACCAGGTCTGCTTTGCATCTTCTGTGCCCGCAAGGAGCCATGAGCCGGTCTCCATGCTTCCCCCTATTATTACCGGCTGGCCGTCATCACGGTACAGCTCAGGCACCTCTTTTCTTCCGGGACCGAAGGAAGCGGTTGCGCCCTTCCGGTGCACAATCAGCTTCTTTTTTTCTCCGTCAACCTCGTGCTCTTCCAGGGATGCGCGGTTGTGGCTGATATCATAAACCTGGTGCATCTCCATATCCTCCGCGCTCTGCCCGAATACTTTTTCAAATGAGTTTCTAATCCGGTGCAAAATGGTCTGCCTGTTGGCGAATCCCATGTTGACAGCACAGCCCATTGCCTTGAAGTAGTCCTGGCCCTCCGGCGAATTGAACGGGGCGGATGCAAGCTCCCGGTCCCTGATTTTAATCCCGTATTTGCTTTTCATCACGTCCAGGAACAGCTTGAGGTATTCAGTTGCCACCTGGTGGCCAAATCCCCTGCTGCCGCAGTGGAACATCACCACAATCTGGCCGGGGAAGAGCCCCCATTTTTTTGCCAGCCCGCTGTCAACGACATTCTCTTCCAGCACATGCTGGATTTCAAGGTAATGGTTTCCTGAGCCGAGGGTTCCTACCTGGTCCAGGCCTCTCTTAATTGCTTTTTCGCTGATTTTGCTTGAATCAGCATACTGGGCGCGTCCGTTCAGCTCAATCCTTTCCAGGTCTTCCCCCCATCCGTATCCCTTGTCAATGCACCATCTGGCGCCTTCATCTACAAGCTCCTTGAACTCCTGCTTGTTGAGCTTCAGGATTCCCCCCTTTCCAACTCCAGCGGGAACCCGGTCGTACAGTACATCAATAAGCTCGCGGAGCTTTGGCTGCACATCGTCAATGGTCAGGTTTGTCCTGATAAGCCGCATGCCGCAGTTGATGTCAAACCCGATTCCTCCCGGGCTGATTACCCCGTCTTCCGAATCCATGGCCGCCACCCCTCCAATAGGGAAGCCGTAGCCTGAATGCCCGTCAGGCATGCAGTATGCATATTTCTGGATTCCGGGAAGGGTGGCAACATTGCTTATCTGGTCATATACCTGCAGGTCCATCTCGTCAAGCAGGGCCCTGCTGGAATAAACCCTTACCGGAACCCGCATGTCTTCCCTGTAGTCCTTGCTGATTTCCCAGATGTAATCGCTTACTTTGTTGAATTCAGGCTTTTTTGTTTCCATCATTAGCACCTTTATGAAAAGGAAATTCCGCTAAACAATATTAAATACCTGCCTGGCCTGTGCATTATCGCTGAAAAAGAATAAAATACAAAAAAAATCAGGCCCTTGAAACTACAAACCCGAGCAGGGCAAGCAGGCCAAAGGCAGGGGGGCAGCAGCCCATCATGCCATCGCCGCCAGGCGGAGGCGCGACGTCACCGGCCGGCTGGTAGCCGTTGCTGGTGGAAGGAGGCTCGGTGCCGGCCATGCAGTAGCCTGCACAGGTGGTGTATGCCTGGAAATCGGGGTCTCCGGGCATTATGCTGCATCCGTGCTCGTCCATCGTCCCGCCGTACTGCTCACAGCAGTCTCTAAGGCAGCTGGGCTGTGCCGAGGCCGCCCCTGCAAGTAGCAGCACAGTTAATAGCAATGCAGTTTTCATAATCTCACGATGGAGAAGATAAGAGCTTAACAATATAAAGTTATCAATCATTAGATAGTGTTGGTGACCAAATTGAGAATATTCATTTTGATGGTAACTGTTCTTGTGATGTTTCTTGCAGGGTGCAACGGCGTTCCGGCTGCTCCTGAGATGCAGGAAGGGGAGGAAGATGAATCCGGGCTGCAGTGCAGGAATGTTACCGAAGAGATTCCCGTGGTGGAAGAGATTTGCGAAGAGGTTTCCTATACAGAGGAGGTGTGCGGCATCAGAAAACTTGAATACGCCGCTACCGAGCTTCCCAAAGTTGACCTTTGTGTAAGGGACGGCCCCTGCGTGGGCGAGCCCCTGAAAAACTGCCCGGACTGCGACAAGGCAATGAGCCGCTGCGTGCTGGTGATAACCAATGAAGACGACAAGGAAGGGACCTGGGAGGTGGGCGCCAACTATACCATAGGCGCCTTCGGCTTCAACAAGGAGCCGGTTTCCCATTCAATAAAGCCAAACGAAAGCTTTGCCTTTGACTTCAATCAGCTCTATGCCCCGGGCAAGCCGATAAATTCAGCCCGGTGCGAGCTTTTCATCATGGAAGAGCCGATGATTGATGACTGCCATGACGAAACAAGGACTGTCCTGGAATGCCGGAATGTAACAAACATTGAAACCGTTGTTACCGAGGTCTGCGAATAAATCATTTTCTTTTTATTTTGTTTCCTGGTGCTGGAATGCCGTTCTCAGTCACATCATCAGAAATAACCCTGAAGGGAAAGAACAGGAAGTTTTTCGAATCTGTGCTTGGCAGGAATATCCATGCTTCGCTGGAGGGCTGTGGTGCGGTTTCGGTAACCAAGAAGGGAACCAGCCGCTTTCTGGTTTCTGCTGGGCAGGAGGGAAAGGCTGTCCTGTCTCTGCAGAAAGTGTTCGGGGTGGACACTATTTCCATTGTGGAGGAAGTTCCCCTGGACATGGAAAAAATCAGGGAAAAGGCAGTTTCCCACTGTCCGCAGCTTAAGGGGAAAAAAATCAGGGTTCAGTCAAAGCGCTCCAACAAGAAATTTTCGTTTGAATCCCAGCAGATAAATTCGCTCATAGGGAAGGACCTTGTGGAATGCGGCTGCACTGTGGATTTAAGGAATCCTGATGAGACCGTGTATATTGACATCCTGGAAAACTCTGCACTGGTGTCCCTGGTAAGGATTAAGGGCCCCGGCGGCCTTCCGGTGGGTACAAGCGGGAGGGTGCTTTCCCTTATTTCCGGAGGAATTGATTCGCCGGTTGCCTCCTGGCTTATGATGAAAAGGGGCTGCAAGATGGATTTCCTTCATATGCACGCCTTTCAGAAAGAGCCCCGGGATTCAAAGATAATAAGGCTGGTGGAACAGCTCCGGGACTATTATCCGGGGAAAATCAGGGTTTACATGGCGCCCTACTCCGAGTTCTACAAAAAGTCGATGTCCCTGCCTGCCAACACCGAGCTGGTGCTGTTCCGGAGATTTTTGTACAAAGTTGCGAACATGATTGCAGGGAAACGCAGATGCAAGGGCATCGTAACCGGGGATAGCCTGGGTCAGGTGGCGTCGCAGACCATCCAGAGCATATTGCTTACCCATGACGCCTCCAGCCTGCCTGTCTTCCGTCCGCTGGTGGCATTTAACAAGGATGAAACCGTAAGGCTTGCAGAAAAAATCGGCACTTACCAGACTTCTCTGGAGCCTTACAAGGACTGCTGCTCACTGGTTACACAAAAGAGCCCCGCAACCAACCTGAAACCGGACCAGCTTAAAAAACTGGAGGAACCCCTGGAAGGGGCTGTACGGAATACTGTGAAAAGCACTGAAATAATTGAAGTGTGATTCACTCTCCGGAAAGGAACTCATTAACCACTACGTCTATGAATCTTCTTGTCCTCTTGTGGTTGTAGAACCCGTATACCTCAAACATCAGCGCGACTATGATGGCGGCATACCCTATGTAAAGAAACGGTGAGCCCTCCGGAAAGTATCCGATAAAGAAAATGCCTCCAAGTATGACGGTTATTCCGGTTCTGATGTAAGCAAGGTGGGTCCTCTCCTCAGCCAGTCTGGTCCTTTCAACAGCCAGCTCATTCCTGAGAGATGCCTGCTTTTCAGCCCTTTCCTTTCTTTCCTGGGCTGAAGAATCAGTTTCCTGCTCCATAGAGTATATTTCAAGCTGAGATTTTTAATGATAACTGCGGTGAACCCTCTCCAGCTTTATTGCCAGGCCCCTTTTCCCAAGCTCTTTTGACGAAACCTGCGCGAGTCCTACTCCCACAAAATTTTTGCCGCAGTAGATTGCCACCCTGTGCCCCTTTTCAACATTCTCCATTTTCTCCAGTGCCGGAGCCATTATCTGAGCTCCTGAAAGCACCGAATCAATCGCACTTTCCCTGATATGTGCCTTGGGGAGCCCTATCAGCTCTTCAGGCTTCCGGAGCATTTTCTCCAGCATCTCCTTCTGGTTCTTTTTTCTGTACAGCCAGAGTGCATCGGCCAGCTCCTGCATGGTATGTGCTTCTTTTTCAGTTATGTTTCCCACTGCAGTGCGCCTCAGCTCCTCCATTCTCGCGCCACCACACCTTTTTCCTATGTCCATGCACAGGGTGCGGATATACGTGCCGGCATCAACCTTTGCTTCAAACAGTGCCAGCCTTCCCCGGACCTCCAGCAGCCGGAGATAATGCACATGCCTTTTCCTTGGGGCCTTTTTTACCGCGCTGATTTTTGGCGGTGTCTGGATTATTTCACCGGTGAATTCAGAAAAGAGTTCCTGAATCCGGGATTTCTCCAGCACGTTTTTGAATTTGATAATGCCGGCATAAGTCTTGTGCTTTCCCGCTATATACCTGAGAAGCTTGGTGGCCTTTCCCAGTGCCACCGGGAGCACCCCGGTCACCTCCGGGTCCAGGGTTCCGGCATGCCCGGCCCTGCTTACTCCTGTTAATTTTTTAACAGAAGTTGTAACCTCATGGCTGGCCATGCCCGGCGGCTTGTCAATAATTACTACTCTGTCATCAAGCACTGTTTCCACCAGAAACTGCTGTACTGCAGGAACAGGATGTCCGTCTAACCTGTTTTAAACAATCACAGAGGCCGGAGGTGTTTTACAGAGGCCTTTCTTTCCTTTTTCCCCTTTACCATGACAAAGTTGTCGTCGATGACCTTGACGACTTCCACTTCTTCCCCCTCTCTTCTTCCTGCGGTAACAACGCATTTGCTTCCTTCTTCTACTGCAGCCATATCATTCCCTCCTTTTTATCAGGCCGAGCACCATCTCAAGGAGCTCTTCAGGGCTGTGCCTGCCGCTGTCAAGCACAGCATCATATATGCTTTCGTCATAAATGTCAATTCCGTAAAGTTTTAGGTACCTCTCCCTGTTCCTGCGGTCGCGCTCCTTTACATGTTTTAGGGCGCCCTCCAGTTCCATGCTGTCCCTTTCTGCAATCCTCCTGGCCCTGGTCTCAGCCGGTGCGGAAAGCTTTATTTTCAGGTCTGCATCAACCATCCAGGGGCCCAGCCATGTAGTTACCACACAGTCCCCGGTTGCCTGTTCTTTGAGAAGCTCATCGAATTTTTTGTCGATGTCGGGGTCCTTCTCTGCCCTTTTCTGAAATTCCATAAGCGGGATTCCCTCTTTGCGGGCAAGGTCCTTGAAGGTAGGGCACACCAGCTTGCAGCCCAGCTTGTCGGCAAGAAGGCTGCCCAGGGTATTTTTTCCGCTTCCGGTCAGCCCCGATATTGCAATTATCATTTTTTCTTCCCCAGCTTCTTCATTGCGATGGAAAGGCTGAGATTGGTGATAAGCGAAATCAGGATAAACCACCAGTAGGGCTGGTATATTGTCTTGACCTGGAGAAGGGGAATGGTGAGAGGGAGGTCCACGCTGAAATAAGTGCCGTTGGAAAGCGTGAGCTGAACCCGGTCCACATCAAGCCTGGAAGGGGGGGCAATAGGCACGATAAGGCTGAACCCCTGGCTCATTTTCGCGGGAACTGCAGTAAACTTCGCTGTTTCCCCCCGGTAATATGCCTCCTTTTCGGTGGACAGGTTTAGCCCGGCGCCGCTTCCCCTCTCCACGTAGGTATCCTTGTCTTCCCCTGGGTTATAATGGAAATAGGTCTGGTTGGTTGCAACCTGGGTTCCGTCTTCAAACGCCACTGCAGTTGCAGTCCATTTGCCGTAATTGGTGTTGTTCAGTTCATAGCAGGCAGAAAATATCCTGTCTCCGGCAACGCTGTCGCAGCCCGTTCCGTTATCGTTCATCCAGATGGTAATATCATCCTGGGCGGCAGGATTGAATTCGGCTACTGCCCAGTTCAGAGCAAGGAAAATGCCTATGATAATAAACATGGGCTTGAACTGGGACATCATGACCTTATTCATCTTGGGCAGGAATTCCATCTGCTTTTTCATGATTTCCTCAGCTTTTTTCTGGTTTCCGCTTTCCTGAGCCTTTTTCAATTCTTCACTCAGCATCTTTGATTCTTTCTGAATTGATTCAACTTCTTCACGGTTAATCAGCTTGGACTGGATGAATTTTGCTGTCCCGGCATAAAGCATCGCCAAGAATGCTACTGCGCCGGTAAAAATTTCAAAAACCATGGGATTATCTTGATTAACAAGGGTTAAATAACTTTGTCGGCTTTTTCTATTTATGGCAGACGCTCTTCCGCCTGAAACCAAGCTTGAGATTTACCGGCTCGTCCTGCAGCGCTACAAGGATTTGATTAATGAAAAGGAAGCGCTGACAATTTCGGAAATCAGGCAGAAGGTTTCCCCTTACAACGACCTTGTCAGAAAAATAAGGGACGAGATTACCAAGGACATGGTGCCTTATAACAGCAAGACCCAGTTCTTTGACGCCGCCCAGAGGGCGATATCCCATGTAAGGGAAATCAGGACATGCGAGTTTGCCTTCAGCTTCTGGATGAGCTTCGAGGAGATAGAACGCCTGAAAATAGCCACTGCGATGGACAAGGCAATACTTCTTGCGGCCCTGCTGCGCTCCCTGGAATCAGAGGATGTGAGGGTGGTGGTGACCAGCAGGGGCAGGCCGTATGTCAGATTTTCTACGGAAGAAAGGCGGTATCTTTTTGTTCCGGAAAGCGGCTCTCTTCTCGTTGGGGAGGATGCCCTCGAGGTTTTCTCAAATGATAATGTTTCATATTCATTCAGCGATTTGATGTATGAAAACCATGAAGAGCAGTAAGCAAGTGTTAAAAAGCACTTGTGGGGTTATATATTTTGTTATTTTGCATAAATTTGTGTTAATTTATGTTTCATTTTGACTAATTTTAGTGCAAATTAGTGGTAAATTGTAATTTAAAACGCTGCAAATTTATATACATTTCTATACAACATCAATAATGGAGGTTAAATGGGAGGGGACAGATATATGACAACACTTCATCAAAAAGCACTTGCACACAACAGAAGGCAGGTTACCACTTTTGAAACATCAGTCCTTAGAAGGATGAGAGCGCGGACGTTTTCCGACCCCCATACCGCCAAACAGCGGGCCCTTCTTGTGCTGAACACCAGGATGGCCGAGCTTCAGCCCAAGCTTCAGGAAGCCAGGGGTGTGCTCTCCAGGATTAAGGAAAGAAAAAGAAAAGGAGAGCTTCCGGATGAGCTCTGCGAGGGCGCAGAGGAAATGTCCGCGCAGGTAGTGCTCACGCTGGGAGATATGCTTGGAAAAATGCACAGAAAGGCCAGGCAGCTGGATGACCGGGGAGCGCCCGACCACGGCTTTCTGCTCACCGTCCGGGTGACAAGCCTTGCCGCTGACCTGCTGGACCAGGCTACAAAGGACCTTCTCAGGGAAGATGTTTATGCCGGAAGCAGGGAAGACCGGGAAAGGGTCGCGACAAACAAGATAAATGATGCAGTGTCTGCTTACCGCGATGTGCTCGGCGCCCTCCGGGACCCGGACAGCAACTGTTCTGCCAATCAGGAGTGGGGCATACCCGACCCTTCATTTCCGTCTATAAAAGATATGCACTGATTATCTTCCTTTTTCTCTTTCCACTTTTCTGAAAAGAAGCTCAAACATGCGGTCGTATTTTTCCTGGGCAAATTCAAACACCCAGCGTTCAAGCTCTTCCGCCTTGTTCTTGACCCTCTCCGGAAGCTGGTCGTCTCCCCTCAGCGTCCAGGCCAGGTCTTCCACATCCCTTATGGTTCTTCTTGTGGAGCAGGTCCATCTCAGAAGGCCGATGTTTTCCAGGTCATTGGCCGTTATTGCCCTTCCCCCGTTCTGGCTGAGCTCCTGGTAGATTTCTCTCTGAACATACTTGTTTACATTTTCCACAAAATTGAGGAGAAAGTCCGCTTTCTCCAGTGTGCACACTTCCTCGTTTTCCATACCGAGGGAATTTAGTATGAACCTTGCCCTGAGGTCACTGACAAGGACATCCTCTGCAGGGACCATTTCATAATTTGCTCCGAATTCCAGGCCCAGATAGCCCTGCTCCTTGTTGAACCTGCCGGAGTGAATCCTTTTCCTGACCGCCCCGTCAATCTTTTTCTTTGTTTCTTCTCCCGGGGGGAGGTCCACCCAGTAGGTAAGGTAGGCCCCGCTTACCGGCATGACTGCAACGTCAAGCTCTTTCCTTAGCTCTCCCATAGCCTGGGCGATGGGGGTAAGCATTGCATTTGCCCTTGCCTTCCCAAGGAAGGTGTTGAGGAACCTCATGCCTCCCCTGCCCGAGAATACCTCTGCATAGCCCTTCCTGGTGCCAAAGCCCCAGGGGCCGTCCTCCGTATACTTAAGCAGCTCTTTGGAAAAGCTGCTGATGTCAAACTTGATTTCTACATAGCAGCCCCTGTCCATGTAATCAATCTCTTCCCGGAACATGTTGGTCCTGAAAGGGGTGTTTACCTCAGGCAGGCCTCCGTTCAGCCTCAGGGATGCCGGAAGAAGGTCATAAAAGCCGATTTCGCGGTCTTCCAGCCTGCCCAGCTCGTCAAGGATGAAATCGGACTTTCCGAATATGTCCAGCTTGACAGGTGGGGTAATAAGGAAGCTGCATGCAACCGTGGACTCGGGGTGTCTCAGTATCCTGGAAAATGCCTTGAGGTCTGCATTTGCCTCCCTGCCTGATTCCGGAAGCCTGACCGGACAGGTGTAGTCCTGAAGCTTGAGCTGGTTTCTTGCAAATTCCCAGCATTTCCTGAACTGGAGTGCGGTGTCGTGGGGCAGCCTGATGCCTCCAATTACGATGACGCCCTCGTCTGAGGAGGGGGATACTCTCAGATAGTGCATGGCAATCCTGCTGCTGCCGTTTATTGCAGCAAGCAGCTTGACCGCCAGCGCTCCTACGTCCCAGTAGGCGTCCATTGAAACCTCGCCTATGCAGTCCGGATGGCCGAGCTTGTTCATGGGACTCTGCCTGGACTTGTCTATGGTGAGGACAACGAATTCAAAGCTCTTTCCTTCCAGGGCGGCATCCTCTGCCTCTGCTTTCAGATAAGGGCCTGCCTTTTTCTTGAGGTGGCTCTCCATCTTCGGATGTTTCCCTGTTTCCCTGCTTTCATCAGCAGCAGGGTTGCAGGTTACCAGCTCCGGAAGAGGCTCTTTTCTCTGGAAGGCCTTTTTAATCAGGCGCTGCAGCCTGAGCTCGTCGAAACGGCTTAAGGCCTGCTTGGTTCTTGAAATGGCTCTTCCAGCCATTGGCTTTTCAGTTTTTCTGGTGGTCATGTTCATCTTTTTATGGCCCTATTTCTGGGGTTGTTACATATATATTTATGTATGGAAAGGTTTATAAACACGATTTTTCATTAATTCCAACTCTTATCCCATATCCGGCCGCCTTTTTTGCCATTTTGGGATTTATTGCATTTCTGGCTCTAAACCTCCTGTAACAACCTTATCATTTTGCATCAACCATAGTTTTTAAATATTTCTGTTCATACTTCCCTCTACTCAATTATTTCCGGCGTGACAGGTATCCAGCTTGTGCCCTGGAGTTTCTCCGGGGTCCCAGAAGAGAAGGGGAATCCGTTCCCTGGACACAAAGGGCAACACGACGTAGAGAAGGTGTTGTATTGACAGATATACAAAAACCCAGAAAAGGTTCAATGGCCTACAGGCCTAGGAAAAGGGCATCAAAGCAGAATGCGCGCGTCCACTGGCAGGACTCGGAAGAGGGCAGGCCGCTTGGATTTGCAGGCTACAAGGCAGGCATGATGCATGTTGCCTATGTGGATGAGAGCAACTCTCCCACCAAGGGCCAGGAGGTCGTAAGCTCGGCCACCGTGCTGGAAGTGCCTCCCCTGACCGTTTATGGCGCAAGGTGCTACAGTTCGAAAAACTCATCAGGAGACATACTTACCGAAGACGAAAAAATACTGAAAAAGGCGGGCATGAAGAAAAAGCCCAAGGCACCTCAAGTCAGCGGGGAGGATATCGATGACATCCGCCTTCTTGTCTACGCCGACCCGTCCCGCACCAGCTTTGCAAAAAAGCACATAGAAAAGATGGAAATCGGGTGCGGTGGAAAGGACCCCAAGGAGAAGCTTGAATTCTGCAAGGGCCTGCTGGGAAAGGAGCTGAAGATAGGAGAGGTTTTCAAAAGCGGGGACCATGTGGATGTAATTGCTGTCACCAAAGGCAAGGGATGGCAGGGACCGGTAAAGAGGTTCGGAGTGTCGGTGCAGAGGAGAAAGGCCACCAACAAGAGGCGCCACGTGGGAACCCTTGGCCCGTTCCGTCCCGCCTATATCATGTACACTGCCCCCCAGGCAGGACAGACGGGATACCACAAGAGGACTGAAATCAACAAGATGGTAATGAAGATTGGAGACAAGCCCGAGGAGGTAAACCCCTCCTGCGGGTTCCCGAGGTACGGCTTTGTCAAAGGGGATTATGTAGTCCTCAAGGGCTCGGTGCCCGGACCGGCCAAAAGGATGGTAAAGCTCAGGCTTTCGGTCAGGAGGCCTCCTGCCAAGGAGCAGCCGCTTACCTTCCTCTCCAATGAAAGGGTGGTTGGATGAAGGCGACAATTTATTCAGTTGAAGGAAAGGCCCTCAGGCAGATTGACCTGCCGGAGGTATTCGAATCACCGCAGAGGGAGGACCTTGTGAAGAGGGCGGTGCTCAGCGAGGAAAGCAGGCTCCGCCAGCCCAAGGGAAGCTATCCACTGGCGGGTATGGAGACCAGCGCAAGATACAGGGGAAGAAAAGAGGACTTCGGAGCAGTAAAGAACAAGGGCATCGCACACCAGCCCCATGAAGTTCTCCCCAATGGACAGCTGGGAAAAGTAAAGAGGATTCCCACAGCGGTCAAGGGAAGAAGGGCACACCCCCCGAAAGTAACCAAGAAATATGTTGAGCTTATCAACAGGAAAGAGCACGCCCGCGCCCTGGCAAGCGCACTTGCATTCAGCACCAACCGCAACGTGGTATGCAAAAGGTGCAATACCGACATAGGGCCGTCCATCCCGATTGTGCTGGAAAGCAGTTTTGAAAAGCTGGGAAAGACCAGGGAAGTCGTGAAGCTAATAGACGCTCTCAAGCTGTCAGGCCTGATAGTAAAATCAAAGAAAAACAGCACCAGGTCACTTCTTGTAGTTGTTTCTGACGGCAGCAAGCTTAATGCTGCCTCCAACGTCCCGGGCGTGGACGTGGTAAAGGTGTCCGACTTGCAGGTCAGGCATCTTGCGCCGGGAACACATCCCGGAAGGCTTACTCTTTTCTCAGAGGATGCCCTTCCAGAGATTGCCAGGAGGTTTGAAGCATGATACTGATAGAGCCGGTTAAGACGGAAAAGGCAATAAGCAAGATTGAATATGAGAACGCGCTTACGTTCAACGTGAACCTGAAGGCCACAAAAAAGGAAATCAAGGAAGAGGTGGAGAAGCTTTTTGAAGTGAAGGTGGATTCGGTGCGCACTTACGTCACTCCAAAGGGAAAGAAAAATGCCCTGGTGAGGCTTGGAAAAGATTACAAGGCTGATGATGTCGCCACCAAGCTCAAAATGATTGCATGAGGTTATTCTTATGGGTAAGAGACTTAAACAACAGAAAAGAGGCGCGGGCTCACCGCGCTACCGTGCTTTGAGCAAGCGCTCCAAGACAGACCTGCAGTATCGTCCATATGATGATATGGAAAAGACCGGGGTGCTGAGCGGAAAGGTGCTTTCCTTTGTGGATGACCCTGCCCGCACTTCACTGCTCATGAAGGTCAAGTTTGAGAACAATGAAAAAGGCTTTCTGCTGGCTCCGGAAGGAATCGCGGCGGGCGACACCATCGATGTCGGGGCCCAGGGCAAGCTCAGGCTGGGGAGCGTGCTTCCCCTTTACAGGATACCTGACGGTGCTTACATATTCAATATTGAAAGAAACCCCGGAGACGGGGGAACCATGGTAAAGGCAGCAGGCTCCTTCGCCAATATCATATCCAAGGAAGGCGGCATGGTGTATGTCAAGCTGCCCAGCAAGACTACCATAGTGCTTTCCAATGAATGCCGGGCACAGCTGGGGGTGCTGGCCGGAGGCGGAAGGCTGGAAAAGCCAATGCTCAAGGCTGGTGCGAACTACTACAAATTAAGAAAGGCAAAGAACAGGATATGGCCTCTGGTAAGGGGAGCCCACATGGCAGCGTACAGCCACCCCCATGGAGGGAAGCAGCACCATGCCGGAAAGCCAACTACCGTTTCCAGAAGCTCGCCGGCTGGTTCCAAGGTGGGCCATGTTGCCGCCAGGCAGACCGGCCGCCGCAAGGGCAAGAGGACCGCTGAGCCTGGAGGCAGGGGCAGGAAAAAGAAGAGGAAGTGATGGTTATGAAAAAGAACGTCTGGAAGGGCATCACCGAGGAAGAAATCGAAAAGCTCAGCTTTGAGGACTTTCTCAGCAGGATAGGCTCAAGGGAAAGAAGAACGCTGAACAGGGTGAAAATCAACCCGCCTCTGAAAAAGCTCATTGAAACAGCCAAAAAGGTGAAGGCAGAAAACCCCAAAAAGGTGATAAAGACTCATGTAAGGGAAGCGGTAATACTTCCTGAATGGATGGGCCTGACCTTCGGGGTTTACAACGGAAAGGAGTTCAAGAAAGTGGAGATTGAAATCAACAAAATAGGAAAACGGCTGGGAGACTTCTCGCATTCCGTGGGAAGGGTTATACACTCCGGTCCCGGTGTGGGTGCTACCAGGGGCTCCAAGTTCGTGCCGCTGAAGTGATGATATGAAAGGTTACTCATCGGATATGACGGAAAACTGCGCATGTGCACGCCTGGAAGGGGTCAATGCATCCTATAAGGACCTTGCAGAGGTTTGCGGAAGAATAAAAAACAAGAAGACCACGTGGGCCCTCTCTTTCCTGGAGAAAGCCTCCAGGGGAGAGGTCCCAGTACTCTACCGCACCAGGAACAAGAGGCTTGCCCACCGGAAGGAGCTCGGGGGCAGGAAGGGCAGGTACCCGAAAAAGGCTGCCGGCGTGGTTCTCAAGGTTCTGAAGAGCGCAGTTTCCAACGGCCGCAACAAAGGGCTTGGGGAGGAGTATACAATCCTCACCGCATCCGCCAACAAAAAGGATATATACCCCCGTCTTGCGCCCAAGGGAAGATGGGCAAGGTCCTATCTGGAAATGTCTAGGGTAGAGATAATACTCCGGGGCGAAGAGGTTCCCAAAGGCGTTGAGGTGACCCCGCCCAAGAAGCCGGAGAAGCCCGAGAAAAAGCCGGAAAAACCTGAAAAGAAAGAGGAAAAGCCCAAGGAGGAAAAGAAGGGGCCTGCAGAAAAGCAGAAAAAAAAGCAGCCCAAGCTTCTCAAGAGGGCCATGAAAAGGGAGGTCTACCAGGACGAGGTGGAGGAAAAGGAGAATGAGCCCGAGGAGATGCCCCATTCCCATGGTGAGTACAGAAGGAAGTGATTATGATGATTTATCAAGAAAAGCTGATTGAGGAGCCGTACAACAAATACAGGCTGATGAAATACCTGGAAAAGCGCCTGGAAAGGGCAGGGCTTGCTAACGTGGACATCCAGAGGACCCCGCTGGTCACCAGGATAACCCTGGAGGTAACCAACCCGGCCAGAATCATTGGGAAAAAGGGAAGGCTGATTAACGAGCTCACTGCAGACATTAAAAACACCTTTGACATAGACAACCCCCAGGTCAGTGTGGTGGAAGTCACCGACCCGTTCCTGGAGCCCCGCCTTGTCGCAAAAAGGGCTGCCCGCTACATAGAGATGGGCAAAAAGGTGCGTGCGGTTCTGCATTATACTTTAAGGGAGATTATAAGGGCCGGCGCGCTTGGCGCCGAGATTGTGGCTGCAGGAAAGATAGGTGCAAAAGGAGCCAGGGCAAAGAGCCTGCGGGTTTCCGCCGGCTACATCCCCAAGGCAGGGGAGCCGGCAAGGCTGGCCAGGGTGGCTCACATCCATGCCAACACCCGCTCCGGAATCATCGGCGTTCTGGTGAGGATAATCCCGCCGGGCACGGAATTCCCGGACAAGAAGGTGGAGGATATTGTGCTTCCCAAGGTCATTGATTCCGCCCGCGGTGTAGGAAGAAGAAGGAATGCCCCCCCGGGAGGCTCGAGGGGACCTTCAAGGGGAAGGCCAGGAGGTAGACGCTGATGTCAATCAAGAAATCAGAACTGGACAGCATGACCGATGCTGAAAAGCAGGCAAAGGTTGAAGAGCTTAAAAGGGCCATACTTGAGCTCAGGGGCGAGGGAAGGAACGACAAGGTGAAATCCCTCCGGAAATCCATCGCAAGGCTGAAGACCCCGCGGCCCAAAAAGGTTAAAAAGAAATGAATGCCAATTCTGATAGGTGAATACTTTAATGGATAAATGCCCCAAGTGCGGAATGCTCAAGGACCTTTGCGTTTGCGAGGTTCTTGACAAAGAAGGAACACAGAAAATCAGAGTCTATGTAACAAAAAAGAAATTCCGGAAGCTAATTACTGTCATTAAAGGTATAGATAAGCCCCAGCTTCAGCAGACCACCAAGGAGCTGAAGAACAAGCTTGCCTGCGGCGGAACAGCCAAGGAGGGCATGATCATCCTCCAGGGGAACCACAAAAACAAGGTTGGCGACATCCTGAAAAAGCTTGGCTATCCGGAAGAAAGCATTGAGATTGCCTGAAGGTTTCTCTGATGATAAACAGGAAGAATCTTCTCTATTCTACTTTTATCGGGCTTGAGGTTGAAATCATCAGGAGCAGCCAGCGCGGGCTGGAAGGGCTGAAAGGAACAATTGTAGACGAAACAAAGAATCTTCTTGTTATTGAAACAAAAGAAAAAGAAGTTAAGGTACCCAAGGTTTCATCAACCTTCAGGTTCTTTCTGGATTCCGGCGGGCATGTGGATGTGGAAGGGAGCAGAATAACCTTCCGTCCCCATGAAAGGCCGAAAAAGGTTCAGGAAACTGCGAAAAGCTCCTCATAGCTCCTTACTGCAGTCAGGGTGAACCAGTTGGGCTTCGGCTTCCAAGGCTTGCGGTCTTCCTGTTGCTCTTCCGGCTTTTCTTCCCTGGTTTTTTTTACATCAAGCTCGTCCAGGCGCTCGGATGCCGGAGGCACTCCGAATGCATTGCCGCTGCAGTTGCCGTTCATGTCTGCTGCAACCTTTCCGTTTTTGCCATTCTCTTCGCCCATCCTGGGCTCTGATGCAGGCTTTTTTACCGGTTCTTTCTTCCAGCTTCCGGCAACCGGTTTCCTGGTTTCAGGCTTGGCCGCTCTTCTCGGGAGGGGTAAAGCTGCCGCTCTCATTTTTCCACCTTTTTTTTGCACTTAGGATTAGCTCTGCTCTTTTTCATCGGAAAACTGTTTTTCCTACCCGTGGATTTCACACCACCCTTTGTATGGATTTACACTTCTTTCCATTTTCTCACCCCATATGTTTTGGTTTATTCTTAGGGCTCCTAACATTTAAATATCTGTGTCACAAAATGGGCCTTTCCGCCTTTTCGCCAAATGGCGTAATCTATTTAAATATTATATCAGAATGCCGAAGCAGGCGATATGATGAAAATAAACTTCAGGAAAATCGGAGCAGTTGTTGCAGGGGCAACAATCCTGGCAGGCTCAGCCGCCTTTGCCGGGCTTACTTTTGGTTCCACCACTTTGGTGGACGACCAGGGTGCACCTGCGGCAAAGGTAGTCGTGGGAGCAGGAGCACATGCAAGTGAT
>WJIU01000029.1 GCA_014730115.1 Microcaldota archaeon | reverse complement strand
CCTGCATTGTGTCCGCAAGCGCCAGGGCCTCCTCGGGAGACATCGCAGCAGTTTCTTCTGCCCCTGCTGCAAGCCTCACCGCTACAGCCATTTCTTCGCGTCCGCTGGACTCGTAAAGCCTGGCCCTGAATTCAGAGCCCCCGGTTTCAATATAAGTGCGGAACCTTTCAGCCATTGCGGGCCCTTCCGCGCCTGCAAGTGCGGGGTCACTCAATGCAATCATCAAGTCTTCTACGTTTCTTATTGCCTCGTTTCTTCTCACCAGGCCGACAACGCCCTCCAGGCCGTGGTCCGCACCAAGCACCCTCGCAAGCGTCTGGTCATTTCCCATTGCCATGGTGCTTATCAGGGCGCCGGCATCGGCATAGTTCTGCGGCCCCCAGTCTGCTTCTATATGCCCGTTTGCAACCGTGGCCAGCGCATCCGGAAGTGTTGCACCCTCAACAGTGCCTATCCGGTGCTCGGCAGTTCTCATGCGTAGTCCTGCCTCCTGCATCCGGGCATCGACGAATCCTCTGAGCGCAGCAACCTGTTCCGGAGTGCCGCCCTCTATAACGTATTTCATGGTGCCGAGCCTTTGGATATTAATGCCTTCCCCTGCCGCAAACCTTCCTACCGCAGCTTCCACCTGGTTTACAACGTAATTGGCTCCATAGTGGCCCATGAATGTGTTCAGGCCCCGCAGTCCGAATCTGTTCCTCAGGAGCTCGGCAAGGCCCTTGTCTGTTGCCACCTCGCCCCTTGCCCGGTGTGCATCGGTGAGCGTTTCATCGGAGAGAAGGCCTCTCATGTCTCCCAGCACACCCGGGTCGGCAACCTCCAGCCTCAGCTCCAAAGTGGTCCCGGTAACAGTTTCCTCTTCACCCACCTGGGGTATGTTGTCTGCAAGCCTCAGCTCGGTGGCAGTTCTTGCACCCAGCTCTTCCCTTAATCTGGGCGCATGCCTGGCCGAGCCCTGCTCGTCGGTCACCCTTACCTGTGCGGTAAGGAATTCCCTTGTGCCGTCCGGACGCTCAATCATTGCATCCCTTCCGTCCGGCCAGGTTGCCCGGACTGTTCCGTCCGGGTCTGTGCTTACCCTGATGGGCAGGCTTACATCGGCGGAGGCACCTATCAGCCTGCGCGGACTTCTCATGTTCTGCATTGCGGTGAAAAGCTGTCCGTATCTTCCGTGAGGGCCTCCCCTCTCTATTTCTGTGAACATCTGGTCGGTGACCTGCTCAAGCAGGGACTCAATTCTGGCTCTCACTTCTTCTCCGTTTCCTGCTCCCACGTGGGCGGTTGCAACAAGCTCGTCCCCGCTCTGCGACGGCCGGATAAGGAAGGCGGTTCCTCCTTCAACATCCTCGGTGGCCTGGGAAACGGTCCTGCGGAAAATTTCCCTGTACATGTCAAGGGCCTGGTCTCCCAGTTCCATTCCGAAAAGGTCGTTTATCTGGCTCAGCCTCTGCTTGTCTGCGGTGATTGTAATGGTGTCTGTCTCTATGCCATCCCTGGCCATGGTGGCGACATGGTCCTCAATAGTCCGCAGAATCCTGCCTGTGCTTACCTCCTCTCCCTGAATCGGCTCTCCACCAACCAGCCACCTTCTTTCCCCCCCTCTTCTCAGAATCGCGGCAGCCACAGCTTCACCGGAAACCTGGCTTTCTGCAGGGACTTCTGCAATCCTTCTCCCTGCAGCAGTGAGTGTTTCGGGAGGCCTCATCTCCCCTGCAACCTCAATTATTGCGTCAATCTCCTCCGTCCCTGGGAGGAGCCTGAATTCAACCGAGTCCAGGTTCTGCATCCTTACAACAGCATCATCTGCGCCGGTCATCCGGTCGTATCTTGCCCTCAGGAGCGCTTCAGCGTTTTCAGAAACTTCAGGGGCAATCTCTCCGGCAGAGGCCCTTCTCCTGATTTCCCTCCTGCCGTTCCTGAACAGCACCAACTCCTGCGCTTCCTGCAGGATGCCAATATGATAGTTCTCCATGGATGTCGCACGCCTGCCTGCATACTCCAAAGCCTGTGCATATTCGGGATGGAAGGCTGCAAGGCTTTCCACACCCTGCCTGGCGCGTCTCCTTTCCGTGGGAACCATTGCCCCAAGGGTTCTTGCAACCCTCACCACTTCAGGGTTCTGCCCGGCAAGCAGTGTTTCCAGTTCACCGCTGCCTCTTATCCTGCCAACCTCTGCTTCAATGGCAGCGGTGCGCGGCTCCACTCCTTCAGAAATCAGCCTGAACATATCTCTCCCTGCTTCCCAGTTGGTTCTCATTTCAGGTGGAAGCAGCCTCATAATATCCTCCATGACCGGGTAGTCCGGAGCACTCATTCCCAACTCTGCCGCAACAGCCCGGTCATGCCCAAACGACCTCTGCCTTCCGATTGAATCAAGGAAGCCGTGGGTGGTAGGGAGGGCATCAAAACCTGCTTCATTCCGAAGCCCGATTACGGCGGCAAGAGACTCATTGGGCCTCTGGAAATACCAGCTTGCCTTGTCTGAATATTCGGAAAGTATGGCGGCCTCCCGCAGGACAAAGGCACGGTCTTCATCACTCAGCCCTCTTAGCATTTCAGTATAACGGGCTACCGGAGACTCCTCCGCATAGTAGCTGGAGTAGTCCGCAACCTCCCTTCCAGCAGTGTCATTGAATGGAAATTCTGTCCTCTGAACCATGGCCTCGGCCGTTGCAATCCTGCGGTCGTCCCACCCGAACCTTTCCCGCATGATTGTCTGCCCCTGCTCGGAGCGCATCCATTCCAGGGTCGCCGGCACCCTGGCCGGGCTTCCAGCCTCCCTGTTGGGGTCAATATCGTGCAATAACGCCACCTGGGAAAGGAACGTTGCATCTTCCTCGGAAACCCCTCTTGCCCTTGCCAGCTCAAGGGTCATGTGCGCTACCTGCTCGGTGTGCTGCTGGCTGTGGTATATCTGGCTTTCAGGCGTTGGGTGAAGCCCTGCGAATTCTTCCCTGGTGAAATATCTTTCTATTGATGCGGACGGCCTTTCCTCAATCCGCCCGGGCACCGGCCTTCTCATCCTAGGGGCTACTGCTTCCACCGGCCTTCTGACCTCAGGCACAAAGGCCCTTGCCGCAGCAATGTCTACAATGTTCCGGAAAATCTGCCCAGGGCTGTCCAGTGCCTGCATCTGCTCGAATCTTGCCCTCATTTCCGGAGTCAGCTGCCTGTTGAGCTCCCTTCTCCTTGCTTCATAGACCTCTGTTCCAATCTCCCTGGCCAGGGCCTCTTCGTTGCCTTCCAGATGCCTCAGATATGAATATTCCGCGTAAAGCTCCCTGACTGTGTTTGCATCTTCCGATAGCCGGGCAGCATCTGCTTCGCCAAGGTTCCTCCGCCGGGCCTGCCTGGTTACAGTCCTTTCAAAATGCCCCTCCCGGAAAAGCGGATTGGTGGTCTCAAGCGCCATGCGCATCTGCTCAAGGCGCGAGCCCCCTTCAAACCCTTCCATTTCTGAAAGCCTGCCTGCAACCCTGGTAATCTGGTCGCTGACCCCGGGTGGCGGGTTTCCTTCGTGTTGTGCCATGTAGTCTGCAGCGGCTGCAATATTCCTGGAAACCTCCATCTGCTCTGCACTGTAGTAAATCCCCTCTTCTCCCGGGATTGTGTACCCGGGCGGCTTTCCTGATTCAATGGTAACATTAAGCGCTCCTTCCAGTTCGCCGGCAGTTTTTTCCATCTCCCTTCTTTCCGCAGCGGCACGCAGCCTTTCCATGCCAGCCTGCTCTTCGGCAGCCACCCTTGCTTCAGATGCATATTCTTCAAAAGCGGGAATCGCCGCCTCTTCTGCAGCAGGCGCCCTTCCCTTTTCCCTGAGCTCCAGGAAGCGCAGCACTTCGCTGGGCTCGGTTGTTCTCAGCCCTTCCCCAAACCGGTTCACTATGGCCGCAGTCTCTTCTGCAGTGAAAGGCCTGCCCCTTTCCATTCCCAGCCTGTCCATGTAGCTGGCAACCGGGGAATAGGCAAGCTCCTGCGCTTCAGCCCTTACCGCATCGGCACGCACCTCGGGCTCTGCACTCCGTATCCTTTCCACCGAGCCCCTTATCGTTTCAGGCACTTCATCCATAGGTATACGGCCTGCCTCAACATCTGATACGGTGGTGTCCAGCAGTTCGGTTGCGGCTGAGACACGGTCCTCTGTGGCATATATCCCTCTTGCCTCGGCATCGACCCGGGATTCATAGCCGCTGACCAGCCTCGAAGCTTCTGACGCATTTATCTCCGCTTCTCCGAAATGCTGCCTGAGCGCGCTTAATTCCTCCACTTCCAGCCGTCTTCCCAGTGTCGCTTCGGTTCTTTCAACTGCCACCCTGCTGGGCTCGGAAAGACCTCTTATTGCCCTTGTATAGCCCTCAGAGCGGCTTCTCATTGCGGCAACAGAGAATTCCTCCCTGCCTGCACCGAAAGCAACCATCATGAATCCCCGGTATGCCCTTGCCCTGAAGCTGGTGCTTGTGGCAAGGCTGGGCCTTATCCTGAACACATGCGTTCCGCCCATCTGGAGGAACGGCTGGGCAGCATTGAAGAATGAAAATGCATAGTCAAACCAGTTTACGTCCGCGCCCCTGGTCCTTGCCTGGTCATACAGATGATAGACTTCCAATCCCCCCAGCCCGACACCGCCAGCCATCATTCCGATGCCGCCATACTGCAGAGCATTTGACCTTACCGCTGTACTTCCCGCAGAAAGGAACTGCCTGACTCTTCCCATCCTGGTTGCTGCCTGCCCTGCTGTAACCAGCCTGCCTGTAGCGAGCCCGGTCTGGCCTGCCCTCATCACCGCGGATATCTCCGCGAAAACAAAGCCCGCTCCTGCCAGCGCTATGCCCCCCCAGCCGAGCACCCTTTCGGTTGTTGTCGTGTACTGGTATCCGCCGGCCATTATTACCTGCTCCTGGAAGCCGCGCACTGCTTCAGCAAGGAAATAGGCTGCGGCCACCGAGCCGTAGCCGGTGGCAGTGAGTATTCCTGCACCAATGATGGAAATGCCTGCCTTGACATACTGGGTGACCTTTTTGTCGGAAGCCCCTTCCTCTATGTGCTCCTGTGCTATTGCCCCGTGGGTTGTTCTCAGCTCCTCCAGGTCGCGTGATATTGAAGCAAGCGATTCCCTCTCTTCTTCAGGTATCCTGTCTCTGAATATAACGTTGTCGGCAAGTTCCTCAGTTCCATTCACTATCTCTCCTATTTCATCATATGCCTCCTCGGCATCATCCATTGCAAACCATGCTTCCCCGCACTGTATGGTTGCAGAGAACATCAGGGCCCGGGACTGCTCCATGTTGGCCAGTGCCTGCCCTAGCGCGGCGCGCTGGCCTTCAGAGAGGTCCAGCCTTTCAGCAGTCCAGTTCGCCCTGTAGCTGTCAAACTGCATATTAAGCCCCAGGCTTGCCATGGTCAGCCGAAAGTCAAGCCTGGACATTTCCTGCGCCTCTTCGTAGTATTCCAGAAGGCCCTGGGGGCCGTATCTTGTGCCTGATACCTGGCCCAGGCTCTGAAGGGTTTCATAGACGCGGGTGTTTGTATCCAGGAATACGGTGGCCAGGTCAATTCTTGCCCCGGACATGTTTAGCACATAGTTCTCTGCTTCGTCCCAATCGCTCCCGCTTCTTACAGTAAGTATAGACCCTGACTCTTCACTGCGGACCCCTGCAAAATGGACCTCCCGGTCTGCAAGGATGGCATCATCAACTCGGGTGGTGTGGCTGCTTGCCCACATTGCCGCCCTGAGCAGGTCCCTGCCTGCATTGCGAAGCGTCGCGCGGTTGCCCCAGCTTCCTACCCTGCCCCTGTGGAGCTGGTCGGCGTTGTTCATGTGCTCTATTGCCCGGGTGGTGGCAAGCATCGCATAGTCCCATCCCCGGGAGCGCTCCTCAAATTCTGCCCTGCTACCTGCATCAAGGAGCCCCAGAACCATGCTCTGTGCCCCTGCCCTGTCCAGCGAAGCCTCCTCCCGCACAATGTTTCCTTCAATACGGAGCATTTCAGTCCGGTCGCTCAGGAGCAGCCCTCTCCCGTAACGCCGGATGTCCTCTTCAGAGAACGACGCCCGGAATGACTGCCACCCTTCCACGGCATCCCGCGCATCATCAGCACTCTGGATTGAATTGATGCTGTAATCCACATGGTCAATTGCTCGGTCAAGCACATCTGCAAGTTCATCCGCATCCTCTGCCAGATTGGTGTGTATCCCCAGGCTCCTTACGAAATGGATAACATCCTCCTGCGCAGCCACTGATGCCTCATCCCCCTGCGGGACTTCCCGGCCAAACCCGAGGAATTCGGTTTCTCTTTCCAGTGCGAGGTCCCTGACTCTCACCAGCCTGCTTCTCACATTGTGGCGCCTCTGCCTTTCCGATGAGACAAGCACCTGGCCGCCAACATCTCCGATAAGGTCGTTTGCTTCTGGAACCCTGCCTCTGCGCACCAGCTCCCTTGCAGTTCTAAGGGTGGACAGCATGCTGTCCACATCGAACTCCTCAAGGTATGTGTAGCCTCTCTCACCTTCGCTTGCACCTTCCAGCAGCGTGGCGAACTGGTCAGAAACAACAGCCTGCTGGACATCTATGCTCATGTTGGAGCTTGCCCTCCTGAGAGCCCTGCTTGCCCCTGAAAATCTCTCAGCCCTTGCAAGCCTGCGCACACGCCTGATTTCCAGGCTCCTGGAAGCATGGTCGTAGGCCCGCTCCCTTGAAATGCGGTCTTCAGTTACCAGCGACACGTCTCCGTATCTTTCCCGGTTCTCACCATTTGCTTCTTCCAGTTCCCGAGCCTGTCTGTTGTAGGACTGGACTATGCCCGTAATCCTCTCCTGCTCTTCAATCTCCTGCTCTCCAAGCTCAACCGCCTGTCCACCTATTCCCAGCCTTGCCTGTACCACTGAGCTTGTTTCAGCATCAAGTTCTTCATTTTCTTCCACGGCTTCAGCCACAGATGAAAACGTGCGGTAGGCGTATTCCAGGCTCGCACATCCCGCTTCCCCCCTTCTGGTAGCAACACGGGTGACGCTTCTGTGTATGCCCATCACTGCATCAGCCTGCCCTTCCGCAGCCCTCCTCAGCATTGTTCCTCTGTATAGAAGCTGGTCCGCCTCTGCAAGTATTCCTGTCCGCTCTTCCTCGTCAGCAACGCCCCTGGCTCTTTCCCTGACATCAAGAGACTGCACCATTAACTCTGTGCCGCGGCGGTACTGCGCTTCCGCTCCGTCCAGGCGCTCGGATGAACGCCTGAGATTAACCAGGTTTATTTCATCCTGCAGCCTTGCCCTCTCAAGCCCATCGTCGGTTCTTCTTAACCTTCTCCCGAGTCTTCTTATTCTTCTATCATATCTTCTTCTGGCTCTTCTGCCGGTTTCAATCTCCCCTTCCCCGAATTCACGGCTTTCAAGCCCTAGATTCAGCCTGGCAAGCTGCAGGGAAAACCCGGTAAGGGCCTCTGAGGCCTCCACCTCACTTGCACCGAGAAGCTGGACAAGGGTCTGGGGGTTTTCGGATTCCCGGTTTGCCCTGAGCTGCTCAAGGGAGGGGATTCCTCTCTCTTCATCGCCTTGGACAAGGGCAAGGACAGCCTCTGCCCCTTCGCCTTCCCCTATTGCTGCGGCCCTTGTGTACATCCCCGCAAGTCCGCGGAGCATCCGGGCGCCATGAACATCTCCCCGGCGGTGGGCCTGTACTGCGAGCCGATAGTATTCGGTAGCATTTTCAGCAAGCTGCCGGTCGGAAATGTCATGCCTGCTCCTTTCAAACCGTGCCCGCAACGCAAACTGGGCATGGTCCACCCTTCTTTCAAGGGCGCCCTCCGGTTCGTCTTCACGCACCTGCATTTCATCGCTGAATGCTGCAATTGAACGCCTTGCCTCATCTGTTTCGGCATTCATGTAGGCATTGGCCTGAAGGATGCTGGCGGTTGCCATTTCATATCTGCCGCTTGCAAGATGGTGCATGGTGCTGGCGAACACGTCTGCCAGTTCAGGATTTCTGCGCAATTCGCGCAGCACGTCCCGCATGCTGGAAGTTCCCTCCAGCAGTGTAGCGTATCTTGAATAGTCCTCTTCCTCCACGGTTCTTGTCGGGGAAGCCTGTGCCTGCTCGGGATTGAAGCCGGAGAACAGCTGGGCAAGGCTGTCTGCGCGCGTTTCCTCCTCTCCGCTGAACAGCGCCATCATGCCCCTGGCACTCCTTAATACATCCTCATCGAACCATCCTGCCCCTGCTGCAATGTCTCCGAGAATGGAGTCAAGATGCTGGTTCATTGCATTAAGCGCCCATTCAGAAGCATCGCCTCTTCTTCCGGCGATTGCCTGCGCCCTGGTGCTTTCAATCATGAAGTTGCTGATTTGGAAATAGGCCTGGGCTTCCTGCACCATCCCCTCCACAGCAGAACTCCTTTCCTCTGCGGTTTCCCCAAGTGCATTGTAGGTTGCAACCAGTTCCTCACTTCTGGCGCTTCCCGCTATCCTGGTGGCTGCCTCCTCGGCCGAAAGCCCCTGCTGCATGAGGCCCTGCAGTTCCATGAGCTCTATTCTTGCTGAAAACCTGGAAATCCCATTCCGTTTGTCCCGGGAAACCTCGGCTCCGCTGATTCCCTCAGGAGGGATGGTGTATCTCCTTGGATGCAGGTACATGTCCGCCAGGCTGGCCTGCCACTGGACGTATTCCACCGGCATGCCGTTTCCAAGTGCAGAGAATGCCCTGCTGAAAATCTCTTCTGCTTCTCCCCTTACTCCGGCGTTGGCCCTTCTCATTGCAGGGCTCCTGAGCTGCCTGAGCATATTTGCTGCAAGCGCCCCGCGCTGAAGGGTTTCAAGGGAAGCCTCTTCACTGCGCAGGCGTTCCTCCACAGTGTCCAGCGATTCCAGGATTCGGCCGTTGCTGGTGAACCTGCGGTAGCTGTCTATCCGCTCTGCAACAAACCGGTTGGCGTCCTGCAGGGCCTGCGGGTAATCTGTTTCTGCGGCAGCGCTAAGCTCTGAAAGCCTGGTTCTCTCCGCTCTGGGCCGTGATGATGCAAACTGGCTGCCCAGGAATGAATGAAAGTCTGCCTGTTCCTGCTCGCCTTCTGCAAGTGCACTCAGTCCTCTTGCAAAAATAGTGCTGGCTTCCCCGGCTGTTCTTACGCCTCTGCTTTCGCTCACAGATGCCACAACTGCTGAAGCCTGCTCCAGGTACTGCATCCTTCTCTCCAGCCCCTGCATCCGCTCTTCGGTAACCAGCTCCCCGTGGGAAAGGGCCTCCTGCGCATTTTGAACATCCTGGTAAAGCGCTGTTGCTGCTTCCCTCCATTCCCTGGACGTATCCCTCTGCATGCGTAGCTCAAGGGATGAAACCGACCAGGTCTGCAGGGAGCTGGCATCCGCTTCCCTTCCCGCAGCCCTTATCCCGGCAAACTGTTGGGATAGCTGGCTAAGCCCCTGTCGGAAGGTACGTTCTATGCCTTCAGGACCGAATATTTCCTCCTGCAATTCCTCTCCTTCCCTGGCAGCGGTTCCCAGTCTTGTTGCCATGCCCACAAGGCCCTGTGCAATCTGCTGTCCGTTTCTTCCTGAAAGCATGTCCTGATTGTCAAGGTAGAACCGGCTAATGTCCATTACAAACTGTGCCCTTCCCTGCCTGGGCGTTCCGTAATCCCTGAAGACATTCTCTACTGCGTCGAGCATTTCGGATGATGCTCCGACAGAATGCAGCCTCCGCTGCATGGAGATTATATCGGTGAGCCCGGTCAGGCTTCTCTGCGCCCTTCTGAGCTGGCGAAGGACGGCATCCATGTCTCTTTCCTCACCTTCCAGGTGTTCCCGTGCGCTTTGCACGAATTCTCTCACATGGTTTACTTCATCCCGGTATCTGGTTGTACCCCCTACTTCTATCTGTTCGATTGTATAAAGCCCGCGCTCAATTGCCTGTAATCTTGATTCTACGTTTTCTATCTCCCTTTCGCCTTCCAGGTCGCGGATGAAATCCCCAAGCTGCTCCTCCACAGCCTGGTCGGTTCTCTCTTCCACTCTTTCAAGTTCTCTCCCCGGCTCTGCCCTTTCAGGAATTTCCGGAGCCGGAACCCTCTCTGCAACCAGCCGGCCTGCCTCAATCTGTTCCTCCACAGTTTGTTCCGGTTCTCTTTCTCTCTGAATAGCCAATCAATTCACCTGCCGGCGTAAGAGTGATATATGTTGGCGAACTGCTGCAGCCTGTTCAGCCTCGTCTGGAAATCTTCTTCCTTTCCCACTGATTTTAGGAGGTTTCTTTCCCATTCAGTCAGTGCGTCGTGCAGCCATTTGTATCTCATGAACTTGTTTTTTTTCTCGGGTAGCTTGTCGGAGGCGTCCCAGCTGGCAAGTGCTACTTCCAGGGCTGAAAGGGTTTTGTTCACTCGGCTGATGGCTTCCTGCTCGAGCTCGTCTATGTTCTTTTCGTTTACTGTTGGAAGAGATGGCATTTTCCTTTTTTTAGGGCCGGCTTTTTTCGCAGCCCTTTTCTTTTTGGAAGAAGAGGCTTTTTTCGGCATATACGACCACCGTCTTAAACATTTATAAATAAAACTATTATGGGTGACAATATATATTGGTAACTGAAATATCAAAAGAATCACCATGTATTTATGTTGCTTTTTTTGGTCTTTCATGTTAATATCACACGTATTTAAGAGCTTCTGTGCAAAATCAATGTGTATGAAAAAGCTCGAAGGGCCCGATGTCAGACGCGTTCTGCAGGACCGTAAGCGCAGTGTGAGAGCCTATGCCAGGGCGTGCAAAGACGCTGCTGAATCTGGTCTGCTCGATGCTTCCAGGAAAGACCTGGCCCGCACCAGGATGGGCATGTGGAGCTTTACGCCGGTCAGAAAAGAAATGGTCGAAGAAATTGACAAGCTGGCAGTAGAAATGAAATCGGGCAGGGAGCCCGAGGACCTGGATGTCAGGGTGATGCGCGTTTCCCTTGCGATGTACTTCATTGACAAGCTGGAGGAAATGCTGAACCAGATTGAAATGTCCAATAGCGCTGCACTCGCCAGCATGTTCGGCTCTGCAGGAAGAGCCGTGGGCAGGATACTTGACGAATCCTTTTTCTCAAAGACTCCAAAGCAGATAATTAATGATTATCTGGACGGGGAGCATACGCTCGCAGGGTGTGCGGAGGCATGTTCTGTCAGCCTTTTAACACTTGAGCAGGCAGTAAAGGAATACAAGTCAAAAGTGGCTCAGGAAGTGGACCAGGCCGCAAAGAAACTGCCGCCCCCAAACATTTATATTCCGATATAACTCTTATCCTATCATGCTTGAAGACGAAAGCATGGCCCGGCAGAGGGAAGCTGCTCTTTCGCTGATTACCCATTCCAAAAACAGAAACGACCTTATCCGCTTTTACAAGGAACTGGCTGGGATGGGTAACAAGAAGATTTCTGCTTCCATGAAAAAAGAGGACAAGAGTTTCAAGGGGCTGAAGGATGCAGAAAAGCTTCTGGAGAAAAACATCGCAAATATTGCAAAAAAGAAAAAGCCAGGGGAGCTTGAGATTGCCAGGATATCGCTTGCCATGTTCCTTCTGGACAGGGCCAACAGGGTCCATGAAATCGTTCTGAAAGATAATTCCCTCGGGAAATACTCTTTGTACATATCCATGAGAAACAGAATAATCCAAATGCTGGGAAATGAATTTTATTCTATGGACCAGGATGAAATGCTTTCAGAATATCTTGACACCGAACCGGTTGTAACTGCTTGCTCCGAGCTTTGCGGGATTGCCGCGGCAAGTGCTTCTGAAGCCGTGCGCATCTACAAATACCGGCTTGCTGAAAGGCTGGGCAAAAAGGAATCAGCTTCCAAGAGCAAGACAAAAAAGAAATGACTACTTGGGAGGGAAGGCACCTGCCACCGTAACTTTCAAAACAAATTTCTTTTTCGGGAAGCTTACGTGCAGTGCGTACTTGTCCACCGGCCTTCCCGGGAACAGGCTGGTGTCCGGCTCCACCACAACCGACGGGCGGAACTTGTAGGGCTTGCCGGACATGCTCAGCAGGACCGCGGTCCATGGCTGCTGGAACCTGTAATAGAACGTTTCCAGCCTGGAAGGCTTCCTTCCGTATGAATGTTTATGGAATGCCTCAATCCTGGGCCGGCGATGCCCTGAATAATGGCGCCTTTCCTTGTGCTTGGTGCGGAGTTTTGTCTTTGCCGGCATTTTGGCACGGTGTGCTGTTTCTGGTGGAACGATGAAAGAAGCGTGAAGTTTCGGTGTTTCCATGCGCAGCACAGGAACCGCCCCGGCATTCCTCTTTATCCTCACCGGCTGCGTTTCCTGCCTTGCCGGCGCTGGAGCCTTCCCCCTGCTTCCGGTTTTTGTTTTTGCGGTGACCGGATGCTCTGGTTTATGGTGGCTTTTATCTGCCGGCAGGGGGATTACGGTCCTGATTCTCTCTGGCGAAGCCGCCGGCAATCTGACTGCGTTCGGCCGGATAACTGCCGGCTCAACAAGTTTTTCCGGAAACCGGAGCTCCTGATGGCCAAATCCGGAAACAGCCGGCAGGACCGTCTCCGCCCTGTATCCATGGTTTGACCGGGCAGAAATGCTTTCCCTGCATTCTTTTTTTGATGGCAGGGCAGCTGCGTGGACAGGAAGCATTTCCAGCTTCAGGCGCTGGAGCACAAGTGCTCTTTCACCGTGGTGCGCTACCGGCCTCATCTTTCCGGAAACAAAGCTGGTGCCCGGGCCGTGCTCAAGCGGTTTTCCCCGCGGGATGTTCAGGCCGTGGTAAAGATAGTAGTTCCACCGCATCCCTCTCAGGACACGCTCCACCCGGTGCCATTTGCCCCGCACGCTCTTGCAGTAATAGAATCTCCTCAGTGGGGAGCGGTGGGGGATGAACACCCTGGTGGCCGTGCCAAACCTGCTTGTAGCTGGAACTGAGGAAAGCATCGGTTCCCTGGACTTTATCAGTCCGGGCAGTCTGGCCTCAGGCTTCGGGCGCTCTCCCTCAGCGCTCAGCCTGGCAGTGTTATAATTAAGCCTCCGACTCATTGTACTCACTCAACATCCCTTATTTATTTAAACCTATCGAAACCCCCTACGACAGGAGCCATAATTCCCCCCACAGGCCCTCCTTTTCGGACGGCCGACGAGACCATTACATTTATTTTAACGAATCCTTCCATATCATGGCATGTTCTGGTTTGTGCTTGCAATCTTTGCTGCATTTTTCGGGGCGTTGTATTTCTTTGAAATGAAAACCCTTATCCCCTCCATGAACCCAAATCTGGCCTCGGGAGTGGTTCTTTCCGCCTCAGGCCTGATGCTTTTCATTTTCTCTGCATTCAACGGAATTCCTGAAACCGGCGCCGATTTCCTGCCTGCGCTTTTTCTGGCAGCTTTCCTCAATGCCCTTGCCGCATTTCTTTACCTGCGCGCCCTGAAGATGACAGACCTTTCCCTGGCCATGCCCATCACCGCATTCACCCCAATCTTCCTGATTCTGGTTTCTCCGCTTATCCTGGGGGAATTTGCAGGCTCCGGCGGAATCGCAGGCATAGTGCTGATTGTCATCGGCTCGTACGTGCTCAACGTAGACCATCACGAAAGGCTTCTTTCCCCCTTCAGGGAGCTGTACCGCAACAAAGGCATGCTGTGCATGCTCGGGGTAAGCTTCATCTTCAGCGTATCCGCAAACTTCAACAAGATGGTCTTTCTGAATTCTGACGCCTTCTTCGGCCCGGCTTTGGTGTGGACACTGACCGGGGCTGCCATGCTTTTCATGTTTTTCTTTAAATCCGGAAAAACACCGAAAAATCTGAAAACCAGGTGGAGGTCCATCCTGCTTGCAACCTTTGCAAGTGCCGCCTCAACAATCCTGGTCAATTTTGCCTGGTCAATGGAGATAGTGCCTTATGTAACCTCGGTATACCGGACCGGGGTGGTATTCTCCGTACTTCTGGGCGGAATTTTCCTCCACGAAAAAAGGCTGCCCCAGCACCTCATTGCCGCTGTCCTGATGGTATTTGGGGTTGCCATGGTCATAATTGCTTCCGGATGAGTCCGTTTCCTTTTTAATATTCTTACCTAGATTCTAAACAGAAATTCAAGAGGGGTAATGCTGAGTGAAGCTTGACAAATCAGATTTCTCAGAATGGTATAATGCAATTACCAAGGAAGCAGGGCTCTGTGATTTGCGTTATGGCATCAAGGGCTTCGTTGTTTTCATGCCCTGGTCGGTAATGACCATGAACAGGATGTTCGGCATGATGGAAAGGGAGGTTGAGCGGACCGGGCATGTCCCTGCCCTGTTCCCTGCGCTGATTCCCGAGCATTATTTCATGAAGGAGGAGGACCATGTGGAGGGATTTGTGCCTGAAGTGTTCTGGGTCACCCAGGCGGGAAACAACCCCCTTGAAGAGAAATACGGCATGAGGCCCACCAGCGAGACTGCGATGTACAGCATGTATGCCCTGTGGATTCACGGCCACACCGACCTTCCCTTCAAGCTGTACCAGCGCTGCCAGGTGTGGAGATACGAGACCAAGGCAACAAAGCCGTTCATACGGAGCAGGGAATTCTACTGGATTGAGGCCCACAACTGCTTTGCCACCAGGGAGGATGCAATGAACCAGGTGAGGGAAGACATGGGAATGACCGAAAACGTGATACACCAGCAGTACTGCATTCCCTTCCTTTTCTTCAAAAGGCCCCAGTGGGACAAGTTTGCAGGTGCAGAGAACACCTTTGCCGCAGACACCCTGATGCCTGACGGAAGAACTCTTCAGCTTCCCTCCACCCACATGCTCGGCCAGAACTTCTCCAGGGCATTCGGCATCAAATTCACTGATGAGGACGGGGAGGAGAAGCACGTATGGCAGACCTGCTACGGGCCTGCAATCTCCAGGATTTACGCCGCCCTTATTTCAATACACGGCGATGACAAGGGCCTTGTCCTGCCTTTCCGGCTGGCACCGGTCCAGGTGGTGATTGTGCCGATATTCAGGGATGAAACAAGGGACATGGTGCTGAAGGAATGCAGAAAGCTGAAGGAATCCCTTTCGGAAGATTTCGCCGTGAAAATCGACGATTCCAACAACACTCCCGGATACAAGTTCAATTACTGGGAGATGAAGGGCGTTCCGGTGAGGCTGGAGGTCGGCCCCCGCGACATTGAGAAAAACGAAGCGGTTCTTGTGCGCAGGGACACCGGTGAGAAGGCATCAGCCAGGACAGAAGAACTTAAGGGAAAAATCCTTGAAGCTGCAGAATCAATGAGGCAGAACCTGAAGAAAAAGGCGGATGAGTGGTTTTCGACAAAGACCTCACTTGCCAAAGACATGGATGGGCTTGAAAAGGAAATAGAGCAGAACGGGTTTGTGCGGGTGCCTTTCTGCAGCGACGGCCTGGAGGCAAAGGAATGCGCAGATGCCCTGAAGGAGAAGCATCATGCCAATGTGAGGGGCTCGCTTTTCGGCTCAGATGAAAAGCCGGAAGGCGAAAAGTGCGTGGCCTGCGGAAAGGATGCGACTATATATCTTTATGTTGCAAGGCAGTATTGAGGTGATGTTATGCCGCTGAACCCAAAAGCCCCTGGATTTTCTGCAGGTCTGCTGTGGGCTGGGGATGTTTGCAGTGACCCTTGTTGCCATGGCGACCGGCATCTGGATGACTTTTCTTACCCTTATGATGGATGTCTATCCGGGATACATGGTGAGCCTTCCCGGAGCTTTCATCGGGATGGCCTATGGCTTCATAGACGGCTTTGCATCTTTGTATGTATTTGCATGGCTCTACAACCGTTTTGAAAAAATGAACCAGCCTTCAAGCCCCGTCGTCTAGCGGCCAAGGATGCAGGACTTTGGATCCTGCGACGGCGGTTCGAATCCGCCCGGGGCTATTGAAATGCCCTGAGAAAGTCATAGACGTTTTTTCCCAAATCCTCCCGTGCATATCCGCCTTCCAGGCATGCAAACGCGGGACATCCAAGACTGCTGATTCTTTTTCCGATTTCATAAAACGTGCTGCTTCTGCTCACGGAAAGGCCTGCAATCGGGCATTCAATCCATGAATCAAAGCCTGCGCTTACCGCGACCAGCTCTGGCTGGAAGCCCTCTGCCTTTTCCAGCCCCATGTCCAGGGCCTCCAGGTATTCATCATCATTTGTTCCCGGAGGAAGGGGAATGTTGCAAACATGCTCGTTGTTTTCTGCAGTTCTTCCCGTTCCGGGGAAAAGCGGAAACTGGTGAAGGGAAAGATAATAGACACTGCCGTCGTTGTAGAAAATGTCCTGGGTGCCGTTTCCATGATGCACGTCAAAGTCTATTGCCAGGGTTCTTTTTCCGGTTTTCCTGACTGCAAAGGCAAGGTTGTTGAAATAGCAGAAGCCTCCGAAGAAGTCTTTTCCGGCGTGGTGGCCGGGCGGCCGGACCAGGGCAAACGAAAAACCTTTTTTGATTGCGTTTTCAGCAGCCTGCAGGCTTGCAGATGCCGCCAGCCCTGCAATTTCAAATGTGTTTTCATGAAAGCAGTTGTCCGGCAGGGAAACCTGTTCCCCGGAGTATCTTTTCACCTTTTCAACCAGCTCCCTGGAATGCACCAGCCCAAGCTCTTCCCCATCCATGTCCTGCGGCTCAACAATTTCCATATCAATGTCAGACTTTTCCAGGTAGCCGAGAATCATCTCCAGCCGCTCCGGGCTCTCCGGATGCCCCCGGGCCTGGTAATGCTCGAGGAATCTTGGGGAATAAAAGACGTCCATGGCAGGAAATAGCGGTAGATATTTATTTACTTCTTTAGTTTGTTTAATTCACTTTCTGGGCCCGTAGTCGAACTGTGTTTTCCGGGAAATCCTGAACATACGACAGCGGTTAAGACGTTCGCCTCACACGCGAAAGATTCGCGGTTCAATTCCGCGCGGGCCCATCTGAAACTTTCCCCAGTCCAACAGAGGTCAAAGTTTCATCAAACTTCCGGATGGCTGGCCTGGCACTGTTCACTCCTCTATCCGGCTGAACGTGTATGCTGCCGCAAACGTGCTGGCACCAAGAAATGCGCAGATTACCCCCAGGCTTGCTGCTATCGGAAGCTGGGAGCTTCCGCTTATTGTGAACCGGAAGGCCTCCACCGCATAGGTCAGCGGGTCTGCATATGAAACCAGCCGCAGTATTTCCGGCGCATGCTCAAGCGGGAACAGTGCCCCGGAAAGAAAGAACATCGGCATTACCAGAAAGTTCATGACCAGCTGGAAGCCGTGCATGTCCTCCATAAGGGAAGCGATTGCAGTGCCCAGGGAAACAAATGCAGAGGAGACCAGCATCATGAGAACAAGAAGCACAGGCATTGATTCAAGACTGATGTTCGCCCCCAGCAGGGAGGCAACAGCAAGCATGAGCACTCCCTGGAACATTGCAGTGGTTGCCCCGCCCAGCGACTTGCCTATGACAATGCTTGCCCGGTTCACCGGGGCAACCAGCGTCTCCTTCAGGAATCCGAACTGCCTGTCCATTATAACTATAACGCCGGAGAAAACAGAGCCGAACATAAGCACCATCGCCAGGATTCCCGGCGTCATGAAATCCAGGTAATTGGTTCCGGGAATATCCATAACACTATTCAGCCCTGTTCCCAGAACCGCAAGAAAGAAGAAGGGAAAGCCAAGGGTTCCGATAACCCTGCTCTTGGCCCTGAAGAAGCGGATAATCTCCCTTTTCCAGATTGCGATTACCGCGGATATCTCATGATTCATCTGTGCATCGCCCTCCTTCTCATTCTAATCGAATCTCTGGCAGTGCCGTTCTCCTCGCGGATTGTTTTTCCGGTGTAATGGAGGAACACATCATCAAGCGTGGGTTTGTGGAGTACAACTGATATTACCCCTATGTGTTTGTCTTTCGCAAGTCCTACCACCTCAGGTATCCTCTTTTCCCCGGCCTTTACGCAGAAGGTGACCTTGCCGTCATGCCTGGAGCACTCTGCAACCCCCTCTTTCTCCAGCTCGGCGGCAAGCTGTTTGGCCTTGGGCGTCTCCACCGTGATGGTGTCCCCGCCAAGCGAATCCTTGAGCTTTACCGGAGTGTCCAGGGCAATTATCTTTCCGTGGTCAATTATCGCCACCCGGTCGCAAATATGGTCAGCTTCCTCCATGTAATGGGTTGTCATGACTATGGTCATCCCATACTCCTTTTTCAGCTTCCTGATGTATTCCCATATTGCGGCCCTTGTCTGGGGGTCAAGTCCCAGGGTCGGCTCGTCAAGGAAAAGCACTGCCGGCCGGTGAAGAAGGCCCCTCGCAATCTCAAGCCTCCTCCGCATCCCGCCGGAGAATGTCTTGACAATTCCGTGAAGCCTGTCCTCCAGCCCCACCAGGGATACAACCTCTCCGATTCTTTTATTGAGGTCCTCCTTTTCACCGTACATGGCTGCATGGAGCTCAAGATTTTCATATGCGGTAAGCTCCTCGTCCAGCGAGGGGTCCTGGAAGACCACCCCGATGCTCTTCCGGACCTTCCCCGGCTCTGATGAAATGTCAAATCCGTTGACAGATGCACTGCCGGAAGTGGGCCTGCGCATGGTAACCAGCATTGAAAGCAAAGTTGTCTTGCCTGCGCCGTTTGGTCCCAGAAGCCCGAATATCTCCCCCCCGGACACATCCACTGATACATGGTCAACAGCCTTCAGGCCGTTGTAATCCTTTACCAGCTCTGAAGTTTCAATTATTTTCACGTTAACCCCTGCCTCTTATTTATTAGTCCTTCGTTTTGCCCAATCTTTCATCTTCTGGCGTTTGCAGTCCGGGTGACGGGCTTCACCCGGAAAGGCTCATTCTGCCTTGAATGCCAGGACGACGGGCCCTTTGACCTCCCCTTCCCAGCTCAGGACATCGCCCTGCATGCTGCTCATGACCTCTCCTTTTTCCGCGCTGCTGACCTGGATTGAAGCCTTCAGGGGGCCGCCGTCAACAGATTCCAGCGTGATTTCATTTTCTCCCGGCTCCAGGGCGGAATTGATGAGCGAGACAAACCCTGACGCGGAATCAATGTCCCCTATCACCGGGGACCTCTTTCCGTTGAACAGTATCCTGAGCTTTCCGCCCTCCACCTGGTAATTTATTGCATACACTTTTTCGAACTTTGAGTAATTGCTCCGCTCGTTGAAATAAACCCACGTGCCGTCCGTTCTCTGGAATATCAGGGAATATTCCGAGCCGTCCGGCGCCCTGAAATGCGCGACGTCGTAATCTCCGATGCTCTCCACTTCTGCGAGCTCGCCCTCTGCAACTGACTTCAAATCCTGGAACATCGCACTGTAGAAGTACTCCTCCTGCTCCTTGGGCAAAACACCCGAGGAAACGAACCACTCGTGGTATACCTTCTTCATGAAGCCCTT
>WJIU01000046.1 GCA_014730115.1 Microcaldota archaeon | reverse complement strand
GGGGAATAATCTCCTTTTTAAACATAATCCCACACAAATAATGACAGATGGGCCTGTTGAAAGTTACATCCTGCAGAAAGAGGCTGAGAAGGGAAGCCGTGGGAATGCATACAAAGAAAGGCGGAACCCTTACCATACGGGCAACAAAAAGCCCCTTCTCCAGGGCAAGGTATGAGGTGCTTTTTGACCTCAACGATGAGCGGGTGCTGGAGCTCCAGGGAACCGCAAACGAGGTCAGGCAGTCCCTGATAGGCAGCGAAGGCATAGACGGCGTGGGCATTCTCCTCAAGGAAGTTTCCAGGGCAGTGAAGGACCCGGCCGGCTCGCTCACTGAAAGGTTTTCCAGCCTGGAGCTGCTCTCGCTCAGGCTTCTTTCCGAAAGCCCCAAAACCCTGGGTGAAATGTCCAGGACGTTGAGGATGGAAAAACAGGAAATCGGGGATGCACTACTGAACCTTTACAGAACCGGGATTGTCTCCAGGGACAGGGACCGCTACCTCCTTACCAGGGACGGGGAAAAGCTGATTGGAGTCCTGAGATGGGAAGGCATGGTGGTCTAGCTAGAGGACCACGTTGTCATATCCCGGAATGTCCTCTGCAAGATAGCGGTGCACGACCACAATATGGGGCCTTGTCTGCTCAATCACCCTGAGCATGCTCTCATCAACCCTTTTTTCTGTGATTTCCTTTTCGTCCATTGCAATGCATGCAGTCCTTACCGCGCCTTCGTCCACAAGCCTTTTCAGTGCCTCAATCTTTGCCCTGATGCCCCTTAAATCTTCTTTTTCTGAAAGCCGGCCTATCTTTTCCTGCACATAGTCTCCCAGGGTGGTTGCATTGCCCTGCCTCATGAAAAGGAACTCATGCACCAGGCTGTCCAGGAGGAATGCCCTTCTGACATGCCGGTCTGCATCCCCATCCAGCAGGGGAATCACCCTGCCTTTTTTCTCCGCTTCTGTGCGGAACTTCTCCACCGGAGTGCTGCTGGTTTCGGCAAGGGGGGAGAATTCCAGCGCAAACCTTGGCTTTCTTCCATTGGCCGGGATATCCAGGTATCTTTCAAACTGGCCTTTCCTGACTCCTTTTACAGCATTTGCTCTGAGCGCAATCTTAATTCTGGGGGCTGACATATCTCCATCTCTATGATTGGAAACATTTAAGAACACTTGGGATAACAGAAAAAGAAAATGCGGAGTGAAAGTGACGACAAGATTAGCCCAAGCACTTCAAAAGAGTGAGAGCCATATACAATAGGCCTTTAGTAACGGCTAGCTAAGACGCTCGGCGAACCTAGCGTCGTACACTACCGTCCTATCAAACGGGTCTATTACCCGCGGCATTTGCTTCCTCGTTTTAAGGGTTGCTTCGACCTTAGATGCTTTCAGGTCTTATCAACACAGGGCGTAGGTGCCCGGCGATGCCAGATTGACAACCGGCAGACCAGAGGCCCCGGCCCCCCGTTCCTCTCGTACTCTGGGGGCCTTACTCTCAAGAAGCAACACTCCTAAGAGATACTACCGTACTGTCTTTGTCGCCTTCTTTGGACAGCAACCTAAATCGTGAAACCTTATAAGGATGCGAACATCCGACTTTTCTATAAAAATCCATTGCATTAGTGCCTGGGATTTGCTTGGAACTAAGTACCAGGTGCCACACATTTCTCCTTTTATCGAGGTAAAAAGTGGGCCCCTTTCCAAAGTTTCTTTTCAGCAGAGCTGCAACATGTAACCATTCTTTACTTTTCTGGTAAAACTTTACAATGATGCACCCGTCCCTAAGAGCACTGACGAGATATGCTATTTCTTCATTTTATTCATAAAAAATTAATAAGGCTAACGATCAGGTTGACAAGACAAAAATAATTCCAAAGAAAGTCGCGACGTACTGAACCCAGCTCATGTGGGGTTTTGATGGATGAACAACCCAACCCTTGGCCGCTCCTACACGACCAGGATACCCCAAGCCGACAGCGATGTACCAAACCGCGGGGTCGATCAGTACGCGACTAGTCCGTTAGAAAAACGATAACTACGCCGCAGTGTACTCTCGCCCGCGACGAGCCTGTTACCTCCAGGGTAGCTTGTCTGACAGCTTGAATCCTCAACAAAGGGATTTCAAGGTTCGTTAACCCCGACTTTCGTCTCTGCGTTTCACGCTATTAGAAACACAGTCAGCCCTGCATTTGTGTTTAACCCTCTACTTCCGATTTCTGACCGGAATGAGCAGAGCATTGGGCGCCCTTGTTTCCTTATCGAGGGCGTACCGCCCCAGCCAAACTATCTACCTGACGCTGTCTCCTTTCGGGTAAGCAATATCAAACTTGTTAAGTGGTGTAACATCGGCGCCTCCACACACCCCGGAGAGTGTGCTTCTAAGGCTCCCACTTACGCTTGGTAACAAGTCCAATATCACAACATCAGGCTATAGTAAAGCTCCATGGAGTCTTCGTTTCCCATTAGGAGTTCCCGGCATCTTCACCGGGCAGTGAGTTCACCAGGTCCCAGGTAGGGACATTGGGAGCGACGTTACGTCATTCATGCAAGCCGCCAATTAAGCGGCGAGGTATTACGCTACCTTAAGAGGGTCAGAGTTACCCCCGCTCTTTACCAGCCCTTCCCCCGGTTGAAACCGGTATTCAGGTACTGGCAGTGAGCAGACGTCAGCCACCATACTCATCCTTTCGGATCTGCGGTGACCTGTGTTTTTGGTAAACAGTCGCACTCCCCTTGTCACTGCGACCTCAGCATTACTCATGCTAAGGCACCCCTTCTTCCAAGGTTACAGGGCTAATATGCCGAGTTCCCTTACCTGGGTTATCCTGCCACACCTTAGCTTTCTAAGCTAGAGCACCTGTACTGGTTCTCGGTACGATTGCAGAGAATCGTTCCACACTCCTTTTGATGGAAACCATGGGTTTTGATGAAACTTTTCCCAAAAGTTTCTTTCATGGGCCCCTGGACTCAATGGGGTTTCCCCTACGGCTTTCATCCTCTTCTCCTCACAATGAGACTCCGAGGACCTACTGCCTTCAGACGGCTTGCTGCCGCCCCACTTATCCAAAAGCGTCAGAGATGTGGCTTGCGTTGCCGCGCCTACCTCTGCAGGACCGGAATATTAACCGGTTTCCCTAATTTTGGCACTCTGGAATTACCGCGTGCCTTAGGATCGCCTAACCCTCAGCTGAAGAACGTGGCTGAGGAATCCTTGCTCTATGAGGTGTCCGGAATTCTCGTCCGGATATGCTGCTACTAACGCCAGGATGTTCATAACAGGCCGCTCCACACGACGTCACCGCCGGGCTTCGGGGCGACCCGTTCGCCCCCTTAATCGTGCGCTTTTGGCGCCGGTAGGGTATCGGAAGCTGGCTTAGCCCCGTGTATTTTAAGAAACTGCGCTCTCGATGGGTCCGCTATTACGCGTTGGTTAAAGGATGGCTGCTTCTAAGCCTACCTTCCCATTGTCTTCGAGAGGAGCCTCCTTTACTATTAACACTTAGCCAGCATTTAGGGCCCTTAACCCTACGTACGGTCGTTCCCGTATGCGATGCCAGACTTACTCGGACACCGCCACTGCCTCCATCTGTGAAGATGCAGTATTCGGAGTTTGAGAAGATAGCGACCCCTCTCGGAGCCAATCTACCTAATCGGTGCTCTACCCCTGCATCATTCTCCGGAGACGCTGTGCTTAGACACATTTCAGGGGGAACGCGCTATTGCCATGTTCGACAGGACTATCACCCCTACACCCAAGTCACCTAAGGGGAATATACCACCACTAGTTGCGGGCTTTCATCAACCGTCAGGTTGACTTCACCCTGCTCAGGCGTAGATCACTATGGCTTCAGGTCTAACCGGGGTGACTGGTCGCGAATTACCACGACGCCCCTCACGCATTGCTGCGCTGCGGGCACTTGCTTTCGCTTCGAATCTCATCTCGCCACACCGGCTAACTCCCTGGCTCTTGCTTCGAGAAGGAAGACAGAACACTGCTGAACCCATGTCGCTTCCACGGTTTCCCGGGGTCGCTTCCATGGGCATACGCTTTCATGCCCTGCCATCTTGTTACCACCTAGTTTCAGGTTCTTTTCACAGTCATCCCTGACTGCTTTTCAACATTCGCTCGCGCTACTGATTCGCTATCGGTCTTGCACCTCATATTTAGATTTGGATGTTGTTACACCCATCTTCATGCCCCCTATCCAGGGGACACTACTCTTCATGGATCACTCCCTCTTGCTTAGCCTACGAGGCTGTTGCTCGCTATGGCGCCTCTTTCCAGAGGACTTCGGCTCGCTCAAGGGATGCTCCCCGCCACATCCGCCAGTGCATTGCTGCACCGGAGTTCAGCTTGATCTGTTCGGCTTTCACTCGCTGTTACTGACCGAATCCCATTGGTTTCTTTTCCTCCCCTTACTAAGATGCTTCATTTCTGGGGGTTGTTGCGCATTACTGCGCACAGCCATACCCCTGGATCAAAGACTGCGTGCGCCTACCCAGGGCGTTTCGCCGCTTGCCGCGTGGCCGTGCGGGCACAAGCCAAGCCATCCACTAAGTGGTGTAGTAAAATTGCAGCATATGACTACTCACTACTTTGTAAAAAATGCTCAGGAAATCTTGCCGTCACTTCACACGCATTTTATTACTCTGCCCGAAGGCAGGGTAAACAGTAACTTCCCTGAAATACAGGGAGACATCAAAGACTCTGGGTTGCTAAATTCAACGCGTCCGACGTGACGCTCCTTTAGTCAAAATGAGCGGATTCTAGATATGAAGATAATTGTTTATAAAG
>WJIU01000028.1 GCA_014730115.1 Microcaldota archaeon | reverse complement strand
TTCGGGGTGGCCGAGGCCCCCACAATTGCCACCGACTTGGGGTCAAGCACATGTTTCAGTTTTTTTACGATTTTTTCCATAAAAACTACCTGGCAAACCGGACATCCACGATGTCGCAGCCCTTTTCATCACAAACCACAGGGTTGAGGTCCATCTCCTTGATGTCCTCCTTTTTCATAAACACGCAGGAGTTGAGCACCAGCTCCTTTACCTTCTTTTTGTTTATCGGCCTGCGGCCCCTGGCGCCCTCCAGAAGCGGATGGGCCTTGAGTTCTGCAATCATTTCCTCAACATCATCAGCATTCACCGGGCAGAGCCTTGCGCTGATATCCTTGAAAATCTCGACATATATTCCGCCAAGGCCGAGGATAACCATGTGCCCGAACTGGGGGTCCTTTTTCCCCCCGATAATAAGCTCCACCCCTTTCCTGGCCATCTTCTGTACCATAACACCCTCTACTTTCTTGCCGGAGGCGTTCTTCATTATCTCCTGATAGCTGTGCCTCAGGATGCCTTCATTTTTTAGATTGACCTTTACCCCCCCGATGTCTGTCTTGTGCTCTATTTCAGGAGAAACAACCTTTAGCACGACCGGATAGCCGATGTCTTTTGCGGCCTTTACTGCCTCATCCTCGGTTTTCACAAGACGATAAGGAATCAGTTTAAACCCGTGCTTTTCCATAAGTGAGAAGCTGTCGGTAAGCGTCATGGGTGTTACTATGCATGTGCATATTTATTTTTAATGCTCAGCGGGGACACTTCATGAAGAGGGGGGAAGCCGCTTTTATTGCAGATTTTTTCCGTTTCGTCTTCATACATTTCAATGCGGCCCAGATTCCAAAGGGAAAGGGACTCTTTGAAAACCCCGTGGTTCTGCATGGTGTCCCCTATGTGAGCCTTCATAAGGTCGTAGTCTGATATTCCCCGCTGTCCTTTGGGGTGGTGCATGGAAGCCACCAGGCTGTCGGCCTGTTCCGGCTCCATGTCGTGGGTTCCGGTCAGGAAGTAGCGGACTGCAAGCGGGTCCAGCTCCCTTCCGGCAACCGTTGCTGCGTATGCTATCGCAGTGCGGAAGGAAAGCACCCAGGAATCCTGCCGGTAGTGCCTGGGCAGTACCGCTGACAGAAAATCTGCGGTCTTTGCTATCCGGGCGTGGAGCGGGAGGTCCCTGCCCTTGAAAAGCTTGGGGTATGTGGGCACAACCGAGTCAAGCCCGTTATACATTACATGGTGGAGCCCTACCATGTCCAGAATGGTCTTAATCTGCCCGTTTCCTCCGAAGAGCCGGACATACCTGGTACCTGCAGAAAGATGCTCGTCCCGCAGTATGCGCCTTTCAACCTCGCTCATGCGGGCACCCTGGAAAAACCTGAAGAACAGAAAATTTACGCCCAGCTCTTTTACTACCAGGGACATGGGAAGAAAGGTCTTTCCTATGTCGTGCAAAACCCCTCCAATAAAGCAGAGCTCCGGGTCCAGGTTCCTGGCCTCATGCGCCCCCCGTTCCTTTGCCTCTTTAGCGATAAGATAGGAAAGAAAGCCGACCTCAACACAATGCCTCCGGGTGTATCTCCATTTGTCTTTTCCACCCTCTCTCTCGTTCAGCCTCCGCGCAGCGCATTTCACGAGGGACGATACCCCCGGCACAACCACGTCTCTTTCTTTCAGCATCTCCTTTACAACAAAACCCCTGGTAATCCCTTCCAGTGCAGGCTCGGAGCGGCTGACCGAGCGGTAAACGAGGGCCTGAACTGGCTTAGCTCGTGCGTGGTTGCGGTAGTCAAGGCTCGACATGGGTGGATATGTGTAAAAGAATAAATTTTTATATCAATCGTGTGATTCTCAACATATATGCCCATTTATACCAAGTTTGGGGACAAAGGAGCCACCAATCTTCTGGGTTCGGGCACCGTGCCCAAAAGCCATCCCAGGGTGGAGGCCTATGGGGAGGTGGATGAACTCAATTCTGTCCTGGGAATAGCGATTGCTTTCAGCGAGAAAAAGGATGTCACGGAGTCCCTTAAAAGGATACAGAAAGACCTTTTTGTAATCGGGGCGGAGCTGGCTTCAAAAGACCCCAAGGTAAGAAAGATACACCCTTCCCGGGCCTCTGAACTGGAAAAAGACATAGATGAGCTTGAGGCTGCACTGCCTCCCCTGAAAAATTTTATTATCCCCGGAGGCAGCAAGACTGCCTCTCTTCTCCACCATGGCCGGACGGTGTGCAGGAGGGCAGAGCGCAGGGTTGTTCATGCGGCTGAAAAGGAAAAGATAAACCCCTCCATTATAGTGTACCTGAACCGGGTGGGGGACTATCTTTTCATGCTGGCCAGGCACGTAAACTACAAGAAAAAGGTAGAAGAGACCATCTGGAAGGGCCGCTGATTGCCCGAAACCCCGTTTCTTAAGCATTTCCCTTCTTAAAAATAGACACTACTTCCCAGGGGTGGGTAAATGAAAGTCTTCGATCGCGTCTACAGCAAAAGCATTATTACAGAGCCCCCGGTTATTGAGCTTATTGAATCTTACCCCCTTCAGAGGCTCAAGGGCATAAGGCAGTACGGGCTCCCTCCCCAGTTCTACCACAACCACAGCTTTTCCAGGCATGAGCATTCGGTTGGCGTCTTCCTTCTGCTCCGAAAGCTTGGCGCCGCACTGGAGGAGCAGGTTGCCGGCCTTTTGCATGACATCTCCCACACAGCGTTTTCCCACCTTACTGATGCGGTGCTGGGAAATGCCCCCGACTCCGATGTGCAGGATGCCCGGCACAAGGGGTTTCTGCTCTCTTCTGAAGTTGCGGGCATTCTTTCCAGGCACAAAATTAAACCCGAAAGAATAGCGAACCTGGACAACTTTCCCCTTCTGGAAAGGGATGCTCCTGAGTTGTGTGCGGACCGGGTTGATTACACCCTGAGGGAATTTGCTACCCGAAAAGACCGGCCCCACCCCAACCTTTTTCTTGACCAGATTGCCGTGCATAAGGGAAAAATCGTTTTTACCGAACACGATGCAGCAAAATCATTTGCACTGAATTACCTGTCTTCCATGGCGGACGAATGGGCGGGCATAGACAAAACCGTGAGGCAGCACCTTTTTGCAAGTGCACTAAGGGTTGCAGTCGAAGATAACGTGATTTCAATAGAGGACCTTTTTGAGGACGACGAGCACGTTCTGGGCAAAATAGCCTCCACCAGGCATCCCGCCATCAGGGCAACCCTATCCCTTCTTTCACAGGATTTTAGCCTTGAAGAAAATGAAAAAGACCCTGATTTCGACATTCCCAGGCATTTCCGTTATGTGGACCCCGGGTATCTGAGCAGGGGAAAAATCAAACAGCTTTCAAAAACAGACCGGGATTTCAGGGATATTGTGAAAATGCGGAAGAACAGGCACGGGCAGGGGGTCAGGGTTAAGATTGTGGGCAAACACGAAATAATAAACAAGATAGCATCCTGAAGGCTCTCCGGTTTCCACCAGGTTTTTGAATTGAAGCTTGTCAGCGAAGTTGGGCGTTTGAAGAATCAGTCTGCCGGCAGAAGAATCAGGAGAAGGATGAAAGAATTTTTGTATAAGGGCAGGGGCAGCAGGGAAGAGATTTTCAATGAGCTTGCCTTCTGCATCCTGACTGCCAATTTTTCCTCGGAAGGGGGATTGCGCGTTCAGAATAAGATAGGGAGCGGTTTTCTTGACATGGACGAAAGCGAACTTGCCATTGCACTTCGCAACGCAGGATACCGCTTTCCAAATGTGCGTGCAGGGTACATAGCAAAGGCCAGGGAGCACCTGGAAGGCCTGATGCAGGTACTCAGGGGGCCGATGGCCGAGTGCGAAAAGAGGGAATGGCTTGCCAAAACGGTTCCCGGCCTGGGTTGCAAGGAAGCCAGCCACTTCCTGCGCAATGTGGGCCATTCAAATCTTGCAATAATTGATTTTCATATTGTAGACCTGCTGGCAAGGCACGGCACCATCAAGAGGGTCCGCACAATGACCTCCCGGCGCTATCTGGAAATTGAAGCAGTTCTGAAAGGAATTGCACAGCAATGCAACATGTCCCCGGGAGAGCTTGACCTTTACCTGTGGTATATGGAAACCGGAAAAATATTGAAATAAGCATCCGGCAATCCTGGATGCTGGTTCTGGAAGCATGCCCGGAATTTTTGGTGCCTGCATTAAATAAATGGCAGAACACCAGCTTTCCCGCCTGATTATTTCCTTTTATCTTGGCTCAGTCCGCACGTGGCCAAGGTTTTGTGAGGGATTGCGCTCATTAAGCAGGCGTTTTGGTTCCATTTCTATCTACGGACCTGCTCGTCTACGACTCCACCAATGAGTTTTTAATATGTTGCTCTAAGTATAATTATATGGCAAAAAAGACTCGGCCTCCGGTTACCATCGTCCAGATGAGCGGGAGCACCAGAGATAAAGTGAGGGACATCGTAATCCGTAAGCTGAGTGATAGGGTGCTTGAAGAAGGCCTCAACAGGTGCGGCCCCAAAGTCACCGAAGAAAGACTGCTTTCCCATGTGGATGAAACCATGGCCCAGCTGCTCAATTCCATCTTTTCTGATAAGCAAGTTGACGATGGCGAGGGTTCTGTTGGCTACGGTGAGCTCAAAGGCAAAGTGCTTAGTATCTTATGCAAGTTGGGAAAGGACCAAGGAGATTTAGCAAAAGCGTCTGGGTTGCACAGGGTCACCATTTACAGGATTGGAGCGGGATCCGGCAATTTCAAATTGGTCACGTTCAAGAAGCTTTGCGAAGGTTTAACAGCTTTAGGGGCGCCCGATAGCGATATTAAGGATTTGCAAAAGCTGGCGAATGCCCTTGAAATAAAATAGTCTGCTTTCCTGCCCTAATCAGCTTTACTATTATTTTTAGTGTTATCTTGTGTCAGTCCGCACGTCAGTCATCACCGAAGCTTTGTTTCTGCCCCCGTCATGCCAAAGTTTCACCAAAGGTCCTGAGAAATGCCTCATGAAATTTGCTGAAGCTTTAACCTGAGAAGACAGCGGGAAAGCTTCTCAGAGATCACCTTTTTCATCATCTGTATCTATTCTGTTTTGGTGCTTTTTAATCACTTCTTTTTTGTTAAAACGGCTCAGATTGCGTTTTTTATCTCAGGATAAAGCCGGCTGAACCCGGACAGCCATGCCTTTCTTTCCCCCCTTAGCTCTTCAGTGAGCTTCCGGTATTCTTCCGGGCCGTAGTGCTTCTCAGGATGGAACTTGGATGCCTCGGCCCCCGGGCAGCTGTCCAGGATGCCGTAGCCCCAGTCCGGGTCTGTTTTCCACTCTACTGCGTGTTTTGCAATTTCCTTTATTATCGTTGCAGAGTCCCGGACCGTTATCTTCTCGCCGGCACCATCATCCTTTCTGCCTACCCTCCCGGTGTTCAGAAGGTAGCATTCCACATGGGGATTTTTCTTCAGCAAGTCGTAAAACCGGTTTCCCTCCTCATCTTCTGGCCCTATAATGAACGGGTTTGTTCCCACCACCCTCCTTGATTTCCCGGGTGCGATGTCCGAGGCAGAGCTGCCTACTGACTCGCCGAGCATGAAAAACGCCGCCCCCTGCTCCGGTGTCAGCCTTGCCACCGGAGGCACAATGGTATCCCTTCTGGTAATGAAAAGCACAATGTCTGCCCTCTCAATGTCTATGCCGAGGTCTGTGTGCCTGATTTCCCTCCTCAGTACAACTGCCCTCCCATTTGTCGTAAGGGAGGTGTCAAAGAAATCGACAGTGCCGCCTTCCCCGACCACCACGTTTTCAAAAAGGGCGTTCCCGCTTACTGCTGCCTCATAGAGCACCGGCTGGTTTTCCGGCTCAAGGCCGTCCGTCTTTATGTAAAAGTTTTTTTCTGTCCCGGCGCAGTAGGAATCGCCCTGCATCAGCACAACATCGTCCTGCCGTATTGCCACTCCCTCTCTTTTCAGTGCGTCCAGCCAGTGGTGGTGGCAGGTCAGGGTTGTTTTTCCGGTGGCGCTGAGTCCGAACAGCAGCACCCCCGTCTCTTTCAGCTTTCCGTCCCTGCCCTGAACCCTGAGCATCTTGGAGCCGGCGTGCAGCCCAAGGCCGCCTGCCTGCTTGGTCCTGTACATTGCCAGCCTCAGGTTTGCCTTTTTCAGCTCCCCGGTGTAGTCCGAGCCCAGAACAAAGGTTATCCCCTCCCCGGGCTCAACCAGCACCTTTGTTTCAGGCCATTCAGGAATCTGGACAGTTTCAAAATCAGGTTTCCTTATGTCTGCAATGGGAAAAAGCATCTTCCCCCACATCAGAGGTATGTGCGCGTAGCCCGGGGTCACATAGGCCCGGCAGAAGAAAGGCCTGGTTACACCCATCTGCCGGTCCAGCTGGATAAACTGCTTCCCCCTGGAAAACTCAACAACCCTGCTTAGAAGCTCTTTGTGCTCAGGCGTTGTCCCATCTTCCAGCACTTCGGTAAGCCCGGCGCTCCTGCCCCTGACTCTTGTGTAATAGCAGGTGCTGCCATACCTGGTTTTCCTTCCTTCATCAGCCGCCATTTCCCGCAGCCCTTCTTCTGAAGGATTAAAAATTATCTTGGCATTCCGGCGGATGCTGTCAATGGCTTCCCTGAAGTCCATTTTCTTCTTTTCCCGCCCCTGGTTTTTATTAATTTCCTATAATTTGCCACTTTAACTAACATTTTTATTTATTTTTGATTTAAATATTATTAATGAGGTGCCTCAGCCGCAGCAGACACAGGACTGCCGAAAGAAAGAAACCCCGGAGACGTATGCTCAGGGCCTGCGCGGCAGCCTTTGCGCTGGCAGCATCAACCTATCTTATCATTCCTTCCAGCGGAAAGGACGCAACTCCCGCCGCCCCTGCAGTTGCAGAAACCGGGAACCGCAAGAATCCCCGCAGGGATTCATGGCCAAAGCACAACCGGGAGCCACCCCTGCAAAAGCCGGCCAGGGGGCCGGACCGCAGAAAAATAGGAGCTTTGCTGAATGCCCTCAGCAAAAACCAGGTTTTTAGGACAAGCAACACCTTCACCTACGACAGCCTTCAGTGCGGTTTTGTGCCGTTCGACGGCTCCTCTTTTCCACGCAAAGCGGGGCAACACCCCGGAACCAATACCCTGAAAGATGACATTATGCAGCTGAAGGGTCCGGGAGACGTTGAATCCCTTTTGTCTATAATCAACTATTTCGATTCCCTGAACATGGAAGGGCTGGAGCACCACTACCGCAAGCAGTACAGGGACGCGGATTATGGGGACATGGTGCCTGAGCCGGAATGCGTCCAGCACGTTTCCAGAGCAAAGGGGTGCTACATCTCCGCACTTGTTGCACTGAAAGACATTGTCATGGGCGGGTATGCAGAACTGGGGCATGTTGTTGATGGGCTTCCGGAGCGCTCCCGGGACTATTTCATTTTTGCCACGTCCGGCGACATGCTTTTCAGGTACCTGGTGGAGCCCCGGGAACAGGATTTTGATTCTTTTGAGATGCATTACCTTTCACTCCCTGATTCGCTCCGCAAAAAATACACGGCGGTTTTTACCTCCTTCATTCATCTGATATCCCAAGACGATGCAGAAACACTGTTCAGCACGGGCGCGCCGGTGCTCAACAGCCTCGCCCCTGAAACCAGGGACCTCATGGTCAAGCTGTTTGACCACTACACGCTCAGGATACTGGCGGAAACAGACGAAAACAGCGCAAGAATGATATATGGGGGGGATTTCAGAAGATGAAAACACTTCAGAAAAGCGGGCCTGCCAGGAAAGCACATGCCATGAGGGCGGCAAAAAACCTTGCGGTCGGCCTGTCCCTTGCTGCGGCAGCAGCAACCGCAGCACATTTCGTGGAGCACTGCCCTTATGAAGAACCACTTCAGCATTCGGTCAGAAAAATCCCTGACAATTAGCCTGTTTTTAATTTGCTTGCCACCAATTTTCTATAGATGCTTGAATCAATACGACTTGTAAACTGGCGTTCCCATGCAGACTCAAAGCTGGATTTCAGCGGGGGCACCAACCTCCTCGTGGGCATAATGGGCTCCGGTAAGTCCAGCGTCCTTGAGGCCGTCAGCTTTGCCCTTTTCGGCACCTTCCCGGCCCTGGAAAGGCGAAAGCTCAAGATGGAGGACATCATCCGGCTGAACGAGCCGGAGGCAAGGGTTGAGCTTGAATTCGGATGGGGCGGAAAGAGGTACACCGTTGAGAGAAAGATTGAGAGAAAAAAGAGCAGCACAGTCACCAATGCAGAGATATTCGAGGGGGAAAAGCTTCTGGAGAGCGGAACAACTGCAGTTACATCCTACATAGAGAACCGCACTTCACTGGACTATGACATTTTCACCAGGGCAATATACTCCGAGCAGAACAACATCGACTATTTCCTTAACCTGGACCCGCGCCGGAGAAAGCAGGAGATAGACGCCCTGCTTGGCCTGGACAAGTTTGAGACCGCCCGCTCCAATATTGTTACAGTGACCGGAAGAATCCGCTCCCGCAAGGAGGGCATGGAAAGCCGGTTCAGCAGGGAAAAGCTTTCAGAGCTTGAGGCCAGGGAAAAAAAGCACAGGGCTGAAGTTTCCAATGCCCGGGACAAGCTGAAGAAAGCCGGGGAGGAAAGCAGTTCCTGCAAGGCAGAGCTGAAGTCCCTCTCTGAAGCATTTGAATCAATGAGAAAGCAGAGAGAAGAGTATGAAAAGCTGGACAAGGAGATAAACAGGGTTGCGGGCCATGCCGAATCCCTGGAAAAGGAGCTGCAGAAGAAGCCCTTTGATGAAAGGCTATACTCTGAAAAGAAAGGCAGGCTGGAAGAGCTGAAAGGCAAAAAGGACCGGCTGGCCTCTTCGCTTAAATCCCTGGAGGAAAAATACTATTCACTTTCCAAGCGGGCAGGGTCAATGGAAGCCAGGCTGAAATCCGGGCAGGAGGCGCAGGAGCAGCTGGAGTCTTACAAAAAAAGGCTTTCCGGGCTGCTGGACGGACGCTCCCCTGAGCAGATGGCTGAGAGCCAGAAAAAGCTGGAGGGGCAGTTGCTTTCCCTGCAGTCTGAATACTCATCCCTTGAAAGGGAAACAAGGGAGATTTCGGAACTGATGGATAAGCTCAGCCCCGGAACATCCAGGTGCCCCCTCTGCTCTTCGGAGCTTTCCGAAGACGGGGCCAGGCACATCCGGGAAGAGAAGAATTCGCTGGTTAAAGAGAAAAAGGCCAGGATGGAAAAAGTCTCCAGGGAAATCCCTGAGCTGAAGAAACAGCTCCGGGAACTGCAGGACAGCCTCAGGAAAGCCTCCCTGTTTTCAGAAAAGATTTCCTCACTTGAGAAGGAAAAGGTGGACCTGAACCAGCTGAAGTCGGAGCAGGAGCGCATTGCCGCAGGATTAAAGCAGCTCAGCACTGAAAAAAACAAGTGTCAGGAATCCCTGGAAGAGGCATCCGGGAAAGCCGAGGAGCTGAGGTATGGGATTTCCGAGCTGGAAAGCATAAAAAAGAAGGAAGCCGAGCTGGCAGACCAGAAGAAAAGGCTGGCGTCGCTCAAAGAAAAATTATCATCTGTAAAATATGATGAATCCGTGTTTGAGGAGCAGCGCAAAAAGGTGGAGGGCTGCAGGCTGAGGCTGGAGCGCCTGCTGGCCCAGGAAAAGCATTATGGGGAGCAGCTGCGCATGAGCACCGATTTGCTGAAAATGATTTCAACAGAGCTTTCGGAACTCCGCAAGCTGGGGGAGGGAATCAGGCATCTTTCTGCACTTGAAGAGCAACTTCTTATCTATAAAAACGCCCTGCTGGAGACCCAGATACACCTCAGGGGCACCCTTATTGATGCCATCAACAGTGCCATGAACGAGATATGGACGATTTTCTATCCCTACAAGAACTATCATGCGCTGAGGCTGGGGGTTTCGGAGAGGGATTATGTGTTCCAGGTCAACGGCGGCCGGGAATGGAAATCACTGGAATCCATTGCCAGCGGCGGGGAGCGGGCGACTGCTGCACTCACCCTCAGGGTGGCACTGGCAATGGTCCTTACCCCCAAGCTGAGCTGGCTTATCCTGGATGAGCCGACCCACAACCTGGACACTGATGCGATTGAGATGCTTTCCCATGCCCTGCAGTTCAAGGTTCCCGAGGTTGTCAGGCAGACCTTTGTGATAACCCACGAAGAGGGCCTGATGGGCTCTGACTTTGCTTCAAGCTATCGTCTGACAAGAGACAAAGAGCACAACGGTGCAACAAAAATAGAACGCGCCTAGCAGTATACGTCTTCCTCTATCTTGCTTACCACGTCGAGAAGGTCGTTTGCATTTTCCCCGGTATGCTCCCTATACCATTCGTTGCACGTTTCCTCGTTTTTCTGTGCGTAGTAGGCAATCGAGCAGTAGATGTCCTCCCTGGAGACAAAACCTATTGCAAGAAGGTACTGGAGGACGTTCTTAAATTCCTCTATGACAAAAGACCTTTTTCTGGAGACCCGGAGCCTTCTGAGGTCGGTGAATTCCACGTCCTCGCTGTTCAGAAGCACATTGTTCAGGCTGAATCTTCCGATAATGAGATTGTTGGCGTGAAGCTCGGCAAGCTTCTCGGTAATCATTTCAGAAAGCCTGCTCTTGTTTTTCTTTTCCAGGTTGTCCACATCCACATAGTTGATGTTTCCCCTGCTGATTCTCTTGTCAAAGGACCACGCCTCCTCGCTTTCCACCTTTGCTATTACGTATCTGGTGCCCAGCACGGTCTTGAGGTACCCGACGATGTTCTCCAGCGCCCCCTTTACCTTGCCATAGGCGTTGTAAAGTGCCTGTGCAATCTCTTTCAGGGTTTTCCTCATAATAAATGTTGAGTTGTTATGGGTGAATGTAATGCTGTCCGCACCATCCCTTGCGGCCACACGATAAAAGCCTTCAAGCTCCTCGCCTTTTCTGAAGTCAATCTTGTCCACTTTCAGGATGGCAGAAGGAGATTTGTTTTTCCAGTGGTAGTCAATATGGATGGTGTTGCCGTTTTCTGTTTTTTTGTTGGAATCGGGAACTTCCTTGGAAAAGTCCGGAAGCTGGCATTCATCGTGTTTCCCTGCATCAAGGGTCTGCTGTATCTCAGCTTCCCTTAGGGCCTCTGAATATTCCATCTTCTTCATCTTCGCATCTCCATATCCTATGTGATGGTTCCTACTGGTCTGTTCGTATTTCTACGAATGTATATTTTATGCCACCACACGTATATAAATGTTTGTTTCATCACGACAGGGCTATTCGGTTTCTATCCTCGGAGCAAGATAGTACGTTACCCTGGCCCCTTCTATGTCGTATTCCAGCTTGAGGGGCTTGTCGGTTTCCAGGTGGACAGTGACTGTGGACGACGAGTTGGTGGCCTTGACCATGTCTTCCAGGTACTGAAGCGGGAACGTGGCCCTTGCCCCCTTATCAGTGTTTATCTCCGCAACCTCGTTGCTGCCTTTCTGGAACTCGGCTTTCAGGTCTCCGCTGTCGCCCTTGACATCCACGCCGAAAAGCTCAGGGGCCAGCATCAGCCTGACGTGGGAGCTGAGCAGCTTGGCATCCTTCAGCGTTTCCTTGATTGCATCAGCCTTTACCCTGGCATAGTTTCCGAAGTCGATTTTGGGCTCCTTCTGAATCCGGTCCCCTGTCTCGATGAGCGGAACCTTGAATGTCCTTTTGTGCTTTTCTCCCGCAAACCTGATTATCAGCCTGCCTTCCTCGGTGGCCAGCTCTGCGCTTTCCCCTTTCTTGCCCCTGGAGAGCACGTTTGCCAACTGCCCGATATCGACCCCAAGCTTCATTTCCTCCGGAATGCTGTATTCCACAAACGCCTCTTTGGGCATGTGGAATGAAATCATGGATATCTGGGACGGGTCCATGGCCCTGAAATACATGCCATCTTCCTTGATTTCAAACATGCCTTCTTCGACGAGGCAGACAATCGAGTCAATTGCAGCTTTCAGTGCTGGAGCATCTTGTACAACTAGCTTCATATTTACCTCCCGTTTTCATATTGGAACAGTAGGCTAATAAATTGTATCGTGGCAACTCAGCAGCTACTCTTGTCATCATCGTTCGGACTGGGACGGTATCTTCATCGTTGCCATGGATATCTCTCAGTCGAGATTTATAAGCAATGCGTTGATGTTTTTAAAGGGTTGCCGTGGACCGGGCATTTCCTAGCACCGCCGGATACACAATGGCATCTAGCGATAGTCTTCGGAAGGCTCTTTTTCTTTTTTCCTGCCTTTTTTCCCTGAAATCATCGCCTTTGAGCGGAAGAGGATGACGAACGCCAAAACAATCAGGAAGATGCCTGCCAGCATTTCCCCCGACCCCTCTACCCCCAAAAAGTCGGTAGTGAACTGGGCAATGCCCAGCAGGGCCATTATCACCCCGATGACCAGCAGGAATTCCGCAGTAAGGGAAAGCGCCAGCGAGCGAATCCGCAGTGGACTCTTTTCTTCTTCTGCCATCATTCCACCTTGTGCTGCCTTACCTTCACCCCTGCCTCTTTCAGCAGCTTAAGGGGGGCATCCTTTATGGGGTAGTCCACGTTGTATACAACTTCCCTTATGCCGGCATTGATAATCATCTTTGTGCATATCAGGCACGGCGAGAATGTGGTGTAGACTGTACCGCCTTTTATGCTTATCCCGTGATAGGCGGCCTGCACTATTGCATTCTCTTCTCCATGGCTGCAGAAGCAGTCCTCCAGCCCCTGGCCGGAATCTGAAAAATTATTGCACCTGGGGCACCCCCCTTCATTGCAGTTTCTGGTTCCCCTGGGGGTGCCATTGTAGCCGGTAGACACAATCCTCTTGTCCCTGACGATTATTGCCGCAACCTTTCTCTTTATGCAGTTGCTCCTTGACGCCACCACCTTTGCTATCCTCATGAAATACTCGTCCCAGCTCGGCCTTTCAAGCTTAAACTCATCGGAAACCTCGGCCAGTGCGGCGTTGACGCGGTCGTAAAGCTCCCGGAACCCGCTATCATTGGTTACCTTCTTGTCGGCTGCCTTGAACGTTTCACTAAGGTTCTGCTTTGTCCGGTCCTGGTTCTCCATCTCAAGCTTCTCTATCTCCAGGAAAGCTTCGTATGTCTGGGGGTCTTCCTCCCGGTGCCTTTTTTTGATTCTTTCAAACCTGATGTCCGGAGGGGCGGTGACATAAAACAAAAAGAACCTGCCCGATTTCCTAAGCTCCTCTACTTCGGCAGGGTTGCGGATGGAATCAACCACATAGTTCTTGTCCTCATGCATCTTTTCTGAAACCTTTCTCCCAAGAACCCCCGGGCCGTGCCTTTCCCGCAGGGCATTGCCCTTTTCAATCAGGTTTTCCCGGGTGATGGGCTTTCCCCCTGCCTTCAGCTCTTCCCTTATTACGTCGGAAAGGGAATAGTAGTAGAAGCTTTTCTTCATCAGGTACTCCGCTACAGTGCTCTTTCCGGCGCAATTCTCTCCGGTCAGTCCAATTATCATCAAACATCAACTCAGAAATATCTTGTCAGTATTTTTTTAATCTCTGCAAAGACCCGCTTTTCCTCTTCGCTCAGCATGTCCTGCTTCTCTGTCCACCGGTCCAGCTCGTCCTTGGTCATGTAGGTGAAAAGCACATCGCCCTTCCCCACGTTCTTTCCGATGGTAATGCCATCGCAGGATATCGCAAGCTGGTCTCCGGCCTTTGCCTGCTCAACCTTCTCCTTCTCCTTCTGGATTTCCCTTATCTGGCCCACTACCTCCCCGTCCCTGTTCATGAGCCGGTAGGTCTTCTTTATTCTTCCTTCCAGGACGTCCACCCCGAAAATAGCCGGCTTGGATGCCCTGAACACATAGCCGGACAGCACCTTCAGCTTGCCTGGCCAGGTCATTTTGAGCAGCGCCTCCTTTCTCATCTTTTCCTGCTGCTCCTTCACCCAGTCTTTGTAGTGCTCAACCAGCCTGTAGATTATGTCGCTGTAGAATATCGGCACCTTGCTGTTCCTGCTTTCCTCCCAGGCCTCATTGAGAATCCTGACATTGAAGGCCATAACCGCTCCCAGCAGCTTTTCCTGGCTGGCAACCGCCCCTGCGGCCATGACATCCTTGTGGGTAACGTTTCCAACCGAGGCTTCCTTTACCTTGATTTCGGCATCCCTCAGGACTTTGAGCAGCGCCTCTATAGAGCCCAGGCTGTCTGCCCTGAGGATGACTCCGGCCTCCTCGCTTTTGCTGAATATTATGCTCTTGAACTGCCTTTCAATGCTTTCCTTTTGGGTTTCAAAGTCGGTTATGGCCTCAAGCGGAGAGCCCGGAATAGCGCCTTCCAGCTCCGGGGCAAGGATTTTTACGCCTGCCGCAGCCACCACCTCGTCAACATAGGTGTATTTGTCCTTTCCGCCCAGGTTGGGCTCCAGCAGGCTCCTGATTTTTGTTCTTCTTATCCCGTCGTTGGTCATGTAGGCGATTGCATCATTTTTTCTGAGGATTCCCTCATATACAATAACATCCACCGTGGTTCCGAGGCCCTTCTCATCCTTGACTTCAATCACGCTTGCCTTGCCTCTGCCGCGTTCATCTATTTCCAGCCGGTCCCCCAGAAACTTCTGGCTGAGCCCGCCTATAAGAACCAGCAGCTCGCTTAGCCCCTCCCCGGTCCTTGCTGAAATCGGCACTATTGCAATCTGCTTGGAGAAATCAGAGATGCGGTCAAACCTTTCGCTGTCAAAGCCGTATTTGGAAATGCTGCCCATCAGCCCATATATCTTTTCGTCCAGCCTTTCCCTTATGTGCTCGGGCTGCTTGGAATGGGAATCAAGAAAAGAAGGGGTGTCGTAGCTTTTCCATCCCCCCAGCATGTCTACCTTGTTGGCAGCAACTATGAAGGGGGTTTTGTGCTCCTTGAGTATCTTGATGCTTTCCACGGTCTGGGGCTGGAACCCCTGGTTGATGTCAACCAGGAGGATGACAAGGTCGGCAAGGCTCCCCCCGCGGTCCCGGAGGGTGGTGAATGCTTCATGCCCGGGAGTATCAATGAAAAGAAGCCCCGGAATTGTCAGCTCGATATTCATTTTACGGGCGATGTCCTCTGCAAGCAGGTTAATCTCCTTCCTGGTGACATAGCTGGCGCCAATCATCTGGGTTATCCCGCCAGCCTCCTTCTTTGCCACTGCACTTCCCCGGATGCTGTCCAGAAGGGTGGTCTTGCCGTGGTCTACATGGGCCAGAAGACATATTATTGGTGATCTTGTGAATTTCATAGAATTAACCCTATTTCATTTCAACCTGCAATATTCTAATCCTTTTGCACCCGGTTCTCCATAAATAACAACATTTAAAAACACTTTCTGGCACATTATATATGTGACTTTCATGACCGCGAAACAAATCCATGGCCAGAAAAAGAGCAAGCCCGGGAAAAAGGACTACCCCCAAAAGATGGGGATGATTGAGCGCTGGAAAAAAAGCAGGGAGCCCCAGAAAATACTGAATCTTCTTGAAGCTGCCTGTGCATCCAGCAACGGAAGGTCTGCTGAAAAGTATGACCGGCTGCTTTCACTTTTTGAGGGGCAGGAGCCTGAGGCCCAGGAAAACATCCTTCTTGCAGTCCAGGACGGGCTTGAGGAATGTGTTGCCGTTCCCTTTGAAAGCTCTTTCCGGGCCCACCGAATCCATGTTCTGGCAGGCTTTGTTGCAGATGCGGTAAGCAGAATCTCTGCTGTGCGTGAATTTGATGCCGGGAACTATGCCAAAACCGCCGAATCTCTAGAAAAGATTGTCTGCTCAACCGACCCTGACGGCGGCCACCTGCAGCATTCGGATGTGCGCTCCGCATGCGTGCTTGCACTTGGCAGGCTTGACTACCAGAACAAAAAATTCTGGAGGCAGGCGGCCAGGGACCCGTCGACCATGGGCATGGCCGCCACACTGATGCTGGAAAAGGGCAGAAACGGCCCGGACTCCGGCTGGGGGATTTTGCTTGCCAGGCTGAAAAAGGAGATATCGCCGCTTGACCTGGCGGTTGCGGCAAGCAGCTCGCCCAGGAAAACCGAATTCCTCAAATCCATGGCAGAAAGCGACGACAGAATAACAAGAATAAGGGGAATGCAGGTTGCGGCCTACATGGAGCCTGAAGAGATTGATGATTTTATTGACACCCTGAATCCCGCAGAAGACAGGGTAATGAAAACCCTGGTTTCCGACCTGGCGGATATGGCAAAGATAAAACAGGCCTATGAAAAGGAAGAAACAAGGGGCAAGGCAGTGAACGCAGTCATTAACATGATAAAGGCCGGCAGGAAGTTCCTTCTTCCCCTGCTGCAGGAATACCACAGCGATGCATCCCGGATGGCAGAGAGCAGCAACCCTGAAGAGGCCATAGAAGGCCTCTGCATAAGGGGGCAGATGGAGGCCTCCGGACTTGCCCGGGGCCGCTCTGACCTCCAGCTAAAGGAGCTGGTCCAGAATCTGCTGGTTGCTTCCCGGGATGAGGCGGCCTCTGATGGGGAGCCGGTGTGCACCAAAGCGCTTATGAAAAACACCAGGCGGGCTGACCTTCTGATTGCAAAAAGCGAGACCTCCGCCAGGCTGGACTTTGTCGACCTCTTGCTCAAAGATGAAAACCCGCGGATGGTTTCCGAAGGGCTGGCCATTGCAGCATTTCTGGATGACATTCCGTCCGAAATTGTGAAAGCTGCGGAAACAATGGCCCTTGAAAGCGGGGACAGGCGGCTGGCAGCAGACGCCCACATGTTTGTTGATATTGCGGACTGCAAGGAAAAGCTCCAGATGGCCGGCGACCAGCCTTTTGGGGCAGCCGAAAAACTCATCCACATCTACCGGACTGCCGCGCCGTTCATACGCCCAATCATGATTGAGACGGCAGTTGAAATGGCAGACATCTATGTCAGTCCGGGAGGGGAAAGCGAAGAAGAGAGGCGCAGGCAGAGGAAAAAGGCGGAAGAAACCCTGAAAAAACTGGCCAGGGCCGGAATCAAGGTAACTGGCTCAGGCATGCCTCCCCTGGACGATGCCCCTTCCCTGAAAGACACAATACAGCAGGCCCCTTCGAAGGTGCTGGACCGGGTTTCAAGGACTCTGGAAGACATTGCCGGTCCCGCCGGCAGCAAAAAATGAATGGTGAATATTATTATGAAAGACAGGATAAAGAAATCACTCCACAAGCTCTCCAGCAAAAGGATAATGAAAAGAAAGGAGGCCATAAAGGAGCTGGCGCGCCTCATTCATCACCATGATGCCCATCTCGCCAGGCTTTCCCTGCAGTATGTGTCCGAGCACGACCCTGCCTATACTGTACGCAATCTTGCAAGGCAGGCATTCTACAGGATTGGAAATCCCGATATTATACAAAGGGGGTGGGAGAAAACCTATGCATTCCATGACCGGCTGCGCTCCGGATGACTTTGTTCCCCCGGAGCACGCCTTCAGGATTATGCTTCTTCTTTTCTGCATCCCGCCGGATGACATAAGCCCGGCAATCTGCATGCCCCGGAGAATGATTTATAAAATCCAGCTCCCATAGAAATCTCTTGCTTGTTGCCGGGCCCATAGTCGAATCCGCCTTTCAGGAAAAGGCGGCGGCAATGGTTAAGACGCTACCTTGACATGGTAGAGATTCGCGGTTCGATCCCGCGTGGGCCCATTCTCTTTTTTGTGGCAAAGTTGCTGCTGCGTTTCGTTTCAAGTTGCCTTCTTTTTGCATGCCCTGATGAATTCCACGAATATGGGCGCCGGCCTTTCCAGCCTGCTCTTGAGCTCAATATGCGGCTGGGTCGCAACCCCGAACCCTTCTTTCCATTCAGTGATTTCAACTATGTTGTGCTTGGGGTGCACGCCCGATATCACCAGGCCTGCCTCCTCCAGCCCGGGCACATAATCGGGGTTGACTTCATACCTGTGCCGGTGCCTTTCGGATATCACTTCTTTTTTGTAGGCATTGTATGCAATTGTCCCTTTTTTCAGATGGCATTCATATGCCCCCAGTCTCATGGTCCCTCCCATTTTTGATATCTGCTGCTGCTCGGGAAGCAGGCCAATCACCGGGTATTCGGTCTTTTTGTCAAACTCAGCAGAGTTGGCCTCTTTCATGCCTGCAACATTTCGCGCATACTCCACAACCATGAGCTGCAGGCCCAGGCACAAGCCCAGGAAAGGAACGTTGCTCTCCCTCGCGTATTTTATTGAGCTTATCTTTCCCTCTATCCCCCTGCTTCCAAATCCTCCCGGCACCACGATTCCGTCGTATTCGGAAAGGATGTGGGCGGGATTTTTAAGCTTCTCCAGGTCGGTACCCTCAATCCAGCCTATTTCAATCCCGCAGTTGTTCTCTGCTGCGCTGTGCACCAGCGCTTCCTTGACACTTACATAGGCGTCCTTCACTGCAGTATACTTTCCCACTATTGCAACCCTTACCGGCTTGTCTTTCGGCTTGATTATGCGGTTTACCCTGCTCTTCCATTCTTTCAGGTCTGCTTTTCTTTCCTTTTCCAGCTCAAGCTTTTTGGAAAGCTGTGCATAGATGTTTTGCTTCTCAAGCACGAGAGGGAGCTCATAAACCGTCTTCAGCACCGGGTCGTCTATCACTGCTTCCTCGTCTATGTTGCAGTAGAGGCTTATCTTTTTTCTTGCCTCGCTGCTGAGCCTTTCCTGCTCTCTTGCGATAATGATATCCGGCTGAATCCCCAGGCTCTGGAGCAGCCTGGTGGCATGCTGGGTGGGCTTGGTTTTCTGCTCCCCGGGGCTCAGGCTCGGGACATAAGTAAGCTGGACAAACGCCACATTCTCCCTTTCAAAGTTAAGCTGTCTTGCAGCCTCCAGCACATACCCGTTCTCTAGGTCGCCAACTGTCCCGCCAATCTCTATCAGGACCGCGTCCGCCTGGTTTTCCTCAGCAACCTTTCTGAACCTTCTTTTTATTTCATCGGTAAGGTGGGGCACGAACTGGACATCCCTTCCCAGGTACTCCCCCTTTCTCTCCTTTTCAATGATTGTCTGGAAAAGGGAGCCTCCGGTTATGGAGGAAAGCCCGGTCATTGGCTGGTTCAGGAACCTTTCATAGGTTCCGAAGTCCATGTCAACCTCCCTTCCGTCATCCAGCACAAACACCTCCCCATGGCGGAACGGGTTCATAGTCCCGCAGTCAACGTTAAGGTAGCCGTCAAACTTAATGGGCACCACCCTGTATCCCCTGGACTGGAGGAGCTTTGAAATTGCAGAAGTCACTATTCCCTTTCCCAGGCCCGACATGATAGAGCCAGCAATCACAATAAAACGAGTCTTACCCAGCATAGGACGCATTTGCCTGTTAGATTTTTTAAACTTAACAACCTTCTCTTTGCATGCCAGCAAAACCGGGGCCGAAAACCTATCCGACTCTTTCTATAGTGAATTACAGTCCGAAGGAAATCAAGGAAGTGGAGGCTGCTTCGCTCCGGGACTGCATTGATTTTGCCGGAAAAAAGAAAACAGTAACCTGGGCGAATGTCAACGGCCTTGGGGACAAGGAGCTGCTTTCCGGGCTTGCTGAAGCCTATGGCCTGCACCCTCTTGTGCAGGAGGACATCCTCCACCCCCGCCAGAGGCCCAAGATGGAGGACTATGACGACTATATCTATATTGTCCTGAGGATGCTTTCCTTTAACGAGAAAACCCATAGCATAGACAGCGAGCAGGTAAGCATCATTCTCGGGAGCAACTACGTAATCTCCATCCAGGAGAAAAAGGGAAAGCTCTTCCATAGGGTAAGGGAATGGCTGCGCAGGGACAAGGGCAAGCTCAGGAGGATGGGCCCGGATTTCCTTGCATATTCCCTGCTGGACGTGGTTGTGGACAATTACTACACGATACTGGAAAGGCTGGGCGAGAAAATCGCCTCTATGGAAGAAGCAGTGATGCGGGAGCCGTCCCCCAGGATGCTCCAGAAGATAAGGATGCTCAAAAAAGAGATGCTCGGCCTGAGGAAGGCGGTGTGGCCCCTCCGGGAGCTGCTGCTGGGACTGGAAAGGGAGAGCACCAGCAAGGACGCGCTGGTGTCCAAAACAACCGCAATATACCTCAGGGACGTCTACGACCATACCATCCAGGTGATTGACACCACTGAAACCTACCGTGACACTGTTTCCAGCATGGTGGACATCTACCTGTCAAGCCTGAGCAACAGGATGAACGAGGTAATGAAGGTGCTGACCATCATAGGCACAATCTTCATTCCGCTTACATTTATAACCGGCCTGTACGGCATGAACTTCAAGTACATGCCCGAGCTGGAACACCCCCTGGGGTATCCTGCAGTGCTCCTGCTCATGGCCCTTTTGGGCATACTGATGCTATACTACTTCAGAAAAAAGGACTGGATTTGATACTATGATCGGAAGAATTGTCATGTTTGCTTTCCTGCTGGTGTTTGCCGCCTTTCTATGGTATATTGATATAAGCTATGACCACCCTTATCTGGAAAAGGGGCTCTCCACCCTGGTTGCCCTGGCCGGGCTGTATCTTGTTTTTAAGATAATCTTTGAGGAAATAGTTGCCAAGCAGATAAGCGAGTTCAAGGCAAGGTATTCCTTCCGGAAGGCGGTTTCCATAGTTTATTTCGTGGTTGTGATAATCACGATTATCGCCATCTGGATTGAAAGCCCTGAGGCCCTTCTTGTTACCTATGGTCTTATCGCCGCAGGCATTGCAGTTGCACTCCAGGACCTGTTCAAGAACCTGGCCGGTGGCCTGCTGCTCCTGATATTCCGCCTGTACAAGGTGGGGGACCGGATTGAAATTAACCAGAAATGCGGGGATGTCATTGACATTGACATTCTTTATACCACCCTGCTGGAAATCAAGGAATGGGTGGACGGTGACCAGGCCACCGGAAGGCTGGTGCTGATACCCAACCATTTCGTGCTGTCGGGCATTGTCCACAACTACACCAAGGACAATGATTTCATCTGGGATGAAGTCTGGGTTCCGGTTACCTACGACAGCGACTGGTCCAAGGCCGCAAGCCTGGCCAAAAAGCTGGTGGAAAAAGAGACGGACGAGGTTGCCAAAAAAGCCCAGAGGCAGATAAAGGAAATACAGAAAAGGTACTATCTTTCCAAGAGGCCAGTAGAGCCCAGCGTGTACATGAAGATGACCGACAACTGGGTGAGCCTGTATGTCCGGTACGTAACCAATGCCAGGGAAAGGAGAGTTGTCAACTCAAGGCTAAGCACCCTCCTGCTCAAAAAAATAGAGAAAACCAAAGGCGTGAAACTGGCTTCGGCCACGGTTGACATCGTGGGATTCCCGGAGATAAGGATGAGGAAGAAGTGATTTCTCGTGTTTCTCAGCATCCTGGTGCTTGCCGTTTCCATCGGGGTTCTTTCCCGCTCTTCGGAGTCAGTCATTGAAAGTACGGTGAAAATCTCCAGGTTTTTCAATATCAACCAGCTTGCAGTCGGATTTCTTCTGGTTGCAGTGGCAACCAGCCTTCCGGAGCTGTCTGTGTCAGTGGAATCGGCAATAACAGGGAACGGGGCCCTTTCCGCAGGAAATGTATTCGGCTCCAATATCGCAAACGTCCTGGTGATACTTGGGGCAGGCGCTTTTATTTACGGCATAAAGATAAGCCCCAGGGAGCTGGGGGACCTCGGGCTGGTGGTTCTTCTGACCACTGTTATCTCGGTTTACATTGTGTTCAGCAGTTCGGTTCAGTTGCGCGCCCTGGGCTTTGTGGAGGGGGTTCTTTTGCTGGCACTTTTCGGCATTTATGCATGGGATGTTTTGAGAAAAAAGAAACCCCGGGACCGTCCCGGGGTGGCGGTCTCCAAGAAAGAGGCCCTGAGCGCATTCCTGCACTTCGGCGCCGGAATACTCCTGGTGATAATCAGCTCTGCCTTTGTGGTGGATTCCGCTGTTGAAATTGCACTGTCCTTCAGCCTTGCCCAGAGCTTTGTCGGGGCAACGGTAATTGCGCTTGGCACTTCCCTGCCGGAGCTGAGCATCGCATTGCAGGCGCTCAGAAAAAAGCATTATGGCCTGGTGCTGGGGAATGCAATAGGAAGCAACATGACCAACCTCACCCTTGTTCTGGGCTCGGCAGCGTTGATAAACCCCATTAATGTGCAGCTCCCGGTTTTTATCGCCGCACTGCTTTTTGCAGTGGTTGCAAACAGCCTTTTGTTTTATGTTGCGGCAGTCAGCAAAAAGATTGACCGGGCAGGGGGAGCGTTCTTTCTTGGAATATACCTTCTCTACCTTGCTGTGATTTTCGGCCTGCAGGTGACAGAATTGATTTAAACCCCTTTCTATACCAACAGGTCTTATGGTTGAAAAGAGATGGCTGAAGTGGAGCACCATATCTGTGTTCCTGGTTCTGGGGCTCGCAGTGTTCGGAGTTATCCTTTATCTCCTGATACCGGCAGTTCTTTCATCACTGACCGGCTTTGAGCTGGGGAACTGCCAAGACTATTCTCTTTCCAAGGGCCCCCCTGTCCAGGCTTCGCTCTATGAGCTGTGCTCCACCAGCCAGGCCTTTCTCTCTGTGCTCACCATGGTACTTATTGCTGTCGGAGGGGCAATGAGCCTGGTCCCCATGGCTCTTGTCTCCATTGACATCTTCCAGGCAAAGGGCATGGGCGGAATAAGAAAGGTTGCGTGGCTGGCGGTGATGTGGCTGCTTCTTGGCATAATCGCTGCCACTGCCTATTATTTCATTGAGAAAAAAGATTAGATTCTGTTCAGCGCTTCTTTCATCTTTTCCACGGACTTGTTGGTTACAATCATGGGAATCCTTTCCCGGTCTGATATCTTCATTGCAAGTTTATCCACCTTGTCCGGGCCGATGTTGTGGAGCACAATCGCGGAAGGCTTGGAGGGGCTCACCCTCACTACCACAAACGGGCTTCTTCCTGTGCTTACACCGGTGAATATGAACACCCTCTCATTTACATTGCCGTAAAGATTCTGGAAATAGGAGAATGGCATGTCAAGAATTACTTTGATGCTGTCAATAAGGGTGTATCCGTAAATCTTTTTTGTCTCTGCCACGTCCTCGTTGGTCACAATCTTCCCGCCTACCAGGCCAACAAAGTCTTTCAGGGAAATGGACCGGGCAAACTCATGCACCTCAAAATACTCATTGGTGGGCTTTTCCTTTTCCCTGAACTTCTGGCTAATCAGCCCGCCCTTCATCTGGTCGATTTCAAAAAGTGCATTGACAAAACGCCTGATTACATGGGTTCCCGGGGACTTCCTCCGGTTTCCTTCGTAGTCACTGATGGTTGATACTGTGATGTTCAGGTGCTTGGCAAACTCCACCTGGGATATGCTGAAAATTTCCCTCCATTTCCTCATGGTTGCCCCGGGGTCTTCAGAAAGAGAAATCTCCCCGGCAATCTCCATCTTGACTCTGTCCACGCATTACATATTGCCAAAAGGCTTTATATGCATTTCGTCTATTGCCAGCCAGGGGTTCGGCACTTCGCGTTAGCACCTTTTATAAAAACAACCCGTCAAGGATTACCCATGGCCTATAACATAATCTCTGATTTCTTCAGCATAGTTAATGTCTCCCTTTTTGACAATGCTTCAATCCTGCTGATAATCTGTTACCTGATATGGGAGGTTCCCCGGTCAGTGCGGATAATGTCTGAAGAGTACACCAGCGGCCTTTATCCGGAAGGAGGAAGGGTGGTTGACATCTCAATGCTTCTGGTGGGCCTTGCCGCTGTTGCTTTCATGGCCATGGGAAACGCAGAGGATATTGTTGCATTTCTGAAGAAGCCGGGCATAACCGCCTTTTTCCTTATTATCATGGTGGTTGTTCCCCTGATAATATTCTTTGGATTCCTTAAAAGGCTCTTTCCCAGGTTTGAGGGAGATTCAGTCACGGTGTTCCTGACCCATGGATTCCTTGACCTGATGCACACAATATTCTACATATCGCTTTCGCTCCTGGCAATTCCCACCGTGGGGTACCTCCTGCTGGGGGGATGAGTTTTTTATAAAGGTTTCTAATCATATCATTTTCAAGGTGAAAGTTTATGCCTCCAAAAAAGAAGCGAAAGAAAAGCGCGCCAAAAAAATCAACCAAGACGGCAAGGCAGAAAGAGGTGGAGAATCCCCATCTTCCGGGCTACCTGCTCATTGCATTCGGTATGCTTACCCTTCCCCTTAATTTCGGGCTGCTTCCCGGCCTGGAATGGATGAAGGCGTGGCCGCTGCTCCTGGTGCTTTTTGGCGTTGCCCACATTACCAAAGAAATGATTGCAAAGGGAAACTTCTGAAATTCTTTGTTTTTTCCCAGTTTCCAATTCTGGATATGCCTACTTTTTGAAATACTCAACCGCATTCCTGAAAATCCTGAGGCCGTACGGCTCTTTTACCGTGCCCCTTATCCAGTAGGGGCAGTTCTCAATGATGTTGAAAGCTTCCGGATGGGGCATCATGCCGAAAATTCTTCCGGTCTTGTCGCAGATTCCTGCTATGTTTTCAACCGAGCCGTTGGGGTTGTAGGGATATCCTGCAGGCCTTCCCCCCTCATCGGTGTACCTGAAAACTACCAGGTTTTTCCGGTTGAGCCCGTCCAGAACGCTGTCATCCCCGGGCACGAATTTTCCCTCCCCGTGCCTTACCGGCACAAGCAGGTATTCAATTCCCTTTGTAAAAATGCACGGCGAGTCCGGATTGCCTTTCAGAATGACCCACCGGTCCTCGAAATGCCCGGAGTCGTTTGCAATGATGGAGGTCCTCTGGACAAAGTCCGGCTCAGGGAGCAGGCCCATCTTCACCAGCATCTGGAAGCCGTTGCAGATGCCAAAAACCAGATTGTTGTCAGATACAAACTCTTCCAGCTGATGCCGGAGCCTGAATTTCATCTTGTTTGAGAAGACCTTTCCTGAGCCCAGGTCGTCCCCGAATGAAAAGCCCCCGGGCAAAAGCAGCATATTGTAATCTTTGAGCATTCCCGGGTCTTTCAGCAGTTTGTTGAGGTGCAGGATGTCGGCACTCCCCCCGCTCTTTTCTATGGAGTGCTTGCTTTCCGCCTCGCAGTTAACCCCGAATCCAGTAAGAACCAGTGCCCTCAGCGACATATGTAATAGAAATGGAATTAAAGAATAAAAAGCCTCTTTTCCAGCTTTGGCCTCAGCAGGAGCAGCAGTACCGTGCTTTCCAGCAGAAAAATGTAGACAGGATAGACAGCTACCTCAAAACTCCACTGCTCTATTGCAAACAGGTTCAGCAGTGCGGACACAAAGAAAAGTGCCCAGGCCAGACTGTCCTCGCTCTGGGGCCTGAAATATGCCTTCTTGACTGTCGGCAGAAGCCCCATGCCGTCTATGAAAATCGTAAGAACCAGCGCTATGACCGGGGCGCTGAACAGCCACCAGAGCAGTGCTCCCAGAAGGGCTCCGGCCACGCATGATGCATCAAAGCGGTTCCAGCCGCCCTCCCCGTATTTAAGGGAAAGGAGCGCGGTTATGAACGGACCCACCACAAAGCTGATGGTGACCAGGGCACTGTCGGTGGCACCTACCGAGAAATAGCTTGCAGATATTATTACTCCCAGAAATGTCCATATCCACCAGGTGGCCCGGTTGGGGGCGCTTTTTCCCTTCAGGATGCTGATGACGTATGGGATGAATGCAATGAAGCCCAGAACAGCTGCCGCCATTCCTGCTGCTGATGTCAGTGCAGACATTTCTCAAACCCTTCTCAGACCCTTTATCCCGTCGAATTTCCAGGACGACCTCGAGAACAGGAAGGCATCGTTTGCAATGCATATGGACGCGGTGAGCACACTTTCCATCATTTTAGGCAATTCTCCTTTTACAACCAGGTCCTGGTTTATCTGGGAAGCAACCTGGGCCGCCCTCTTGTCAAAAGGCAGGACAGTAACGCTGTTTGAGAATTTCATGACTGCCTCTTTCTTGGTTACGGTCTCAAAAAGATGGTACATGGTCAGACTGGTGACGCAGAGCTCCTCCCGGTCAGCATAGTATTTCAGCTTTTCAATGGTGGACGGGTCCCCCCTCAGGAAGTCAAGCGCAGTCTCAAAATCCAGGCATATCTTTTCTATCCTCTCACCCTGTTGTAGTCTTTCCTGATTCTCTCCATTGCACTCCGGTTGATATCCCTGTCTTCAATAGAGCCGGCGAGGTCGATGAGCCCCCTGCTGCTTTCTCTTCTTTCCTTTAGCAGGAACCTTATGGCCTGGCTGAAGCTCATCCCCCTGGATTTCTTCAGGCTATGCAGTTCATTGTATACATCGTCCATGATTGTTATGACCCTTACCATAGCATGGCTCCGGCCCGGCATTTCAGTGTGCTTGGGGCGGATAAATACATTCATTAAATACATTTAAATCCATACGTCGAAAAAGATGAAGCTGTCTATTTTTAGGAAAAATTATGATTGAATTTTTCAGTCGTTAATCCCAATCTATTTAAATCCTCGAAAGGCCATAATTTTACCTCGAAAAAAGAGGGTTAAAGGCGACCAAAAGGTGAAAAAATATGGAAGATTTAGTAAGGTCCGTTATGGGCGAAAACACAGAAGCTGAAAAGAAAAGCGATGAAGGTCTCAGCTCCGAGACCATTAAGATTGTGACCGTCGGTGTGGGTGGTGCCGGAAACAACACCATAAACAGGCTTATAAAGTCGGGAGTAAAGGGAACCGACCTCGTAGCCGTGAATACCGACAAGCAGCATCTTAACATAGTCCATGAAAGGGCCAAGAAGGTGCTCATAGGAAAGTCTGTTACCAAGGGACTTGGTGCAGGAGGCTATCCTGACATCGGAGCCAAGTCTGCCGAGGTGGACAGGCCCCTTGTAGAAAGAGAGCTTGAAGGCGCCCACCTTGCGTTTGTATGCGCAGGTATGGGCGGTGGAACCGGTGGCGGGGCTGCCCCCATTGTAGCCCAGATTGCCAAGGAGCAGGGCGCCATCGTGGTGGCCATGGTGACCTACCCGTTCTCACTGGAGAGGGCCAGGAAAAAGAAAGCCGACGACGGCATCAAGGCCTTGAAAAAACACTGCGACTCAGTCATCATCCTTGACAACAACAGGCTTGTGGAGCTTGTGCCCAACCTGCCCATGGCAGAGGCGTTTGCAGTTGCCGACGAGATTCTCTCCAGGGCAATCAGCGGCCTGGTATGGACAATTACTCAGCCATCCCTGATTAACATTGACTTCGCCGACGTGAGGGCAATCATGGAAGGCGGAGGCGTAGGCTTCATCGCAGTAGGGGAAGGCAAGGGCAACGACAAGGTCCGGGCTGCCTCCGAAGGTGTTATCAAGAACAGGCTTCTTGATGTTGACTTTGAGGGTGCAAAGGGAGCAATCATCCACATTACCGGTGGAAGCGACCTTACCCTGGGCGATGCCATCAAGGCCGGTGAGATGATTACCGAGAAGATGGACGCCGAGGCCAATGTGAAATGGGGCGCCAGAATCATGCAGAACTACGAGGGCAAGCTTGAAATCGTTGCCATTGTGACCGGCGTGAAGGGCGCTTCAATCGCAGGAGGCTCAATGATTGCGGAAGAGGAATCCTCCGCAGTCCCCGAGTACTCCCGGGGCCTTGAGGTCCTCGGTTAATTTCTTAATTTCTTTCTCTTTCTATTTTCTCTATGCGGGTAAAACTTATTCCTAATCCTGAAAAGCATTGGGCAGTGGAGATGGCAAGGGAGCTGGAGCCTTTTCTTGCAAGGTACGGCCATGCTGTAGAAGATGAAGGGGCCGAAGCCACCATCTGCATCGGCGGCGACGGCACTGTTCTTTATTCCAATCACATGGGCCTGATTCAGGGCCCGGTCATTGGCATTGGGAGCAGGAGCAGTTACATCTGCCAGCTCACCCGGGACTCTCCGAAAGAGGACCTGGCCGGGTTGCTCGAAAGCGGGAAGACAGTGGATGTAATGGCCCTGAAGGCCTCCATAAACGGAAAAGAGCAGTCTGCCATCAATGATTTTGTCATCCACAGCAAGAACTACAGGGTGGTTAACCTTGAGGTTACAGACAACCGGGGAAGGTATTCCTTTCGGGGGGACGGCCTGATAATCTCTTCATCCCTGGGCTCTGCAGGGTACGCCTATTCAGCAGGCGGGGAAAAGCTTGCTCCTGAAGACCGGAAAATCTGTATCGTGCCCATCTGCCCCTACCTCAGGGCGTTTTCGCCTGCCACGGTGCCCGGGGACTCTGTTGTCGGTGTAAAAGCAGACCGGGACTGTGCATTCATCGTGGACGGCATCTTTCTGCAGGATTTAAAAAAGGGTGAGACTGTAAATGTTGAAAAGGGAACGGACATAACGTTCTACCAGGGAGTTGGTCACTATAAACAAGGATGAGATTCTGAAGAAAGGCTATGTTGACGTGAAGGTGCGTGCCGAGGGGATGAGGCAGAGCCACCGGCTGCATGTGAAAAAACAGCAGACCGCCCACGGCCTTGTTCCAATGCTGGTTGCACAGCACTATATCCCCCGCAAGGAGCTGGTGAAGCTTGCCGAGCAGTTCCAGCTGCCGGTAAAGCACAAGGATGTTGTTGCCTTGCCCAAGGGCAAGATGCCCAAGGATTTTGCAGAGCCCGGCACCAAGCCTGCCAAAGTCAAGATTGAAGCCGATACAGTGGAAGCAGAAGTGGAAGACTAATCCTCTGCTTTGCTTATCAGTCCGGCAATCTCCTTTCCTATTCTTATCTGGGCCTCTTTTGTGCTTGCACCCAGATGGGGGGTTAAGTAGACATTGTCAAGCTCAAGCAGCTTTCCCCTGTACGGCTCCTCCCAGTAGACGTCAATGGCCGCGCCGCCTATTCTTCCGCTCTTGCAGCCCTCGTAGAGTGCATCCTCGTCTATTATCTGCCCTCTTGCAGTATTGATGATGAATGCGCCTTCCTTCATCTTGCCGATGCTTTCCCTGTTTATCATGTTGCGGGTTTCTTCCACCAGTGGAACATGGAGTGAGATTACATCGGATTCTGCAAAAAGCCTGTCCAGGCCCACAAACTCGGCTATGGCGCCCTCCCTGGGATGTGGGTCGGATGCAAGAATCTTCATGCCGAGTGCATCTGCCTTTTCTGCAAGAAGCGAGCCTATCCTTCCGTAGCCCACTATTCCCAGGGTTTTCCCCTGAATCTCCCTGCCTACCAGATGCTTTTTGTCCCAGATTTCATTCTTCATCTGGTGGTGGGCCTTCTGCACATTCCTCATTGATGCCATCGCCAGGCAGAGGGTCAGCTCTGCCACCGCATTGGTGGACGCGCCCGGTGTGTTCACCACCCGGATTCCTTTTTCCCTGCACGCATCCCTGTCGATATTGTCCAGCCCGATGCCTGCCCTTGCAACCATTTTCAGTTTTTCCGCCTTGGAGAGCAGCTCTCCGGTAACCATGGTGGCGCTTCTCACCACCAGGACATCGGCTTCCTTTATTGCCCCCTCAAGGTTCTCAGGCCGGAAAACAACCCTGCCGGCCTTCTCAATCTCTTCCACTGCCTCCTTCTCCATGTTGTCGGATATTACGATTAGCATGGAGTTTCATGGGAGACAAGCCTTTAAGAAAACATACCAACAATTTATGTTCTCCAGTTTTGGCCACCCGAGATGCCCAGTTGCACCTTACAGAGGAGGAGCCATGCATTTTTAGGACAACCAAAACTGTGCCATTTCCCCAACTGCAACAAAAAAGAAGGGAGGTATTGCACAATATTTAAAAAGAAAGTTGTGTTTTTTACACAATATAACGCGAAAGGTATAAATACCTCCGTCCCCATAGATATTTAGGAGGGATGGAAATGATAGGCTACAGCGCTTCCACTTCGCAAAGGATGCACAAGGAAAGACTTCTGGGTCTGGCCAGAGTGCTGGAAGCATCGCTGCAGCAGCAGCCTCCCGAGCATGAGCAGATGGTAAATGCCGCTGCCATGATAAGAAACATGGTACGGGAGGAGGGTGCAGTATTAAGCACCCAGGAAAAAACAAGACTGGTAAGGACCATTGCGCTTGCAAAAGCCAGGGTCTATGCCGAAGGTACTGCGGAAGCATACCGCATGTACAAAAAGCTGGATGCCATTAGCGACGAGGTTATCCGGCTGTTATGATGGTGAATGGATATGAAATCCGTAACAATAGTATCTGAGGACAGAGTAGGTTTGCTGGCCGATATTTCCTATGTACTGGGAAAGTCCAGCCTGAACATCGACGGGCTTGTAGTTGACGTAATCGGCGGCAAGGCAGTGATTTCCCTGGAAGTCAAGGACCCCAAGAAGGCCAAGGACATCCTGGAAAGAAACGGGTTTGAGACTGCAAAGCCGGATGCGATTGTAATCAAGGTTGCCAATGATTCAGTAGGGAAGGTAACCGAAATGCTTGAGGGAGAAAAGGTAAACGTCACCGAAATGACCACCTTATCCGGAGACAACAGGGACACAGTCTTTGCTGTTCATGCAGACAAGCCCAGGAAGGCAACCAAGATGCTGGCCCCCTTTCTCCTGGGCAATGACCCGGAGCCAAGAGGCTACGGCTAGTTTTTCCCTTTTTATTCAAGTGGTAATGTCATCTATCCTGCTGCCCGCTTCTTTTACTTCCATCGCAATTCTTCTTCCGAATGAGATGCTTTCCCTGAACAGGTATTCAGAATATGGGGTGAACCTCGTTCCAGGAGAGCCGGGCACCCTCAGCGAAATGTCAAACACCACGAATTTTTCCCCTTTCTCCTCTATCATTGCACCCTGCAGTGCAAACGGGCCTATTATTCCGTCTTTGTATTCCTTTTGCACCGCATCCACAAACCGCCGGCCCATGTCCAGGGCCTGCTCCAGCAGCGACTCCCTCAGGGTGCAGGCAATGTGCCCCACTTCAATGGTGGAGGGGCGTGCCATTTTCAGGAGCTCCAGCTGGGCATCTGCAGGCATCCGGAGATAACCGTCGATGTTGGTCTGCCTCCGCGTGTCAATCCCCAGAAGCTCCACCTCATTGTGCAGGGGCGAGTAAAAGAAATTGAAATTGAAGTGGGCCCCAACTATGTATTCCTCAATGGTGGCCCTGTCCAGGTCTTCCTCTTTGATTTTTCCATTTCCCAGAAGCCCTTCCGCCCTTTCCTGAAATTCTTCAGGGCTTCTTGCAAGAAAGAATGCCCGCTCATAGCTTCTTTCCGCCTCGCTTACCTTTACGATGGAAAGCCGGTCAATGTCATCAGGGGATTTGAACTTTTCAGGCATCCGGATTCCTGCCCTTTCCATCAGGTGGTACTGGTTTTTCTCTGCATCCCTTTCCTCTGCCCTCAGGAGATGCTTGTTTCCGAAAACCGGCACATTGAATTCCTTTTCAATGGCATCATACCCCACGTACACCGCAAACGAGCGGTTTGGCACAAATACGCTTTTGGCCAGCCTGTCCTGGCTGCCGACGATGTCCCTGAACCTGTCGAGCAGCACAACCTCATCCACCACCCCTATGCTGCGGTCCCCCCGCTTTCTGGTGATGTAATTCCGGGAATATGTCTTTTCCCTGCCTTTCTGTGCAACAACTATTGTGCTGAACCCCTCTTTTTTTGCCCCTTCGCAGACATCAAGTGCGGAGTGGCTTCCCAAAGTAGAAATAAGCTCCATGAATTTTATGTCTGAATCATATTTATATATCTTGATGGATACATTATCCTCATGAGGAAGGCGCTGTTCCTAGTCTTATTGATGGCCCTGGCAAGCGCGGAGTTCATGATTGACCGTGTGGACGTAACCATCAGCGATATTCAGGGCGACGGCAGCGCAGAGGTTACCGAGCATATCAAGTTTGTGATGTTCGGCAACCACTCCAATTCAGTGTACGACGGCGGAATTGCCAAGAACAGCCTTACCTACTGGTCCACCAACACCGGGCTCAAGGAGGTCAAGATGCACATAAACTCCGGGGTGGCAGACATCCGGGAGTTCAGGCTCAGGCCCCAGCCCCGCACCCGCTGCAATCCCATCCAGGGAATCTGCCACGGCGAGCTTGTCCTTGATTACCGTGCATACCCGTCCTATAATGATACCATGCAGTCCGAGCCTATTCCGGGCACCGGCATATTCACGGTGGAGCAGTACAAGCCGAGGACAAAAAGATACACCATAAATTCGGATGCACTGGCGTTTACCACCACTTCGGAAGGCAGCATCGTGCTGGAAGAAAACACCCACCTGACCATTGAGCTGCCCCCGGAAAGCATTCTCATGGATGTGAACCCGCTTCCCACCGGCGAGGAGCTCGAGCCTCCCTGCCATGTGGATGAGCTTTCCTGGAACGACATTGTGCTGGTGAAATTTGCCCTGGAATTTGAAGTGGAGGAAGGCATAGACAAGGAGATATCGGATTTCTTTACCGGGTTTACAGTTGCGATAAGCACCACCCTGAGCACCCCGGAGGGCTTTGCCCTGGTAGCGCTGGTGGTGATTCTTATAGCTTCTTACTTTTATATCATAATGTCCAAGAGGAGAGGAGAGGAATAGATGTACAAGGGAGAAAAACAGGTGCTGGAACTGCTTGCAAGGGAAAAGCAGCTTATGGTTTCCCAGATTGCAGAAAAGACCGGCCTGAACGAGGACAGCGTCAGAAGGATTGTGGAGAACCTCAGGACCTCCGGATATGCAACCACTAAGTCATCCGAGGTTTACCGCGCCGAGCCGACCGGTGAGCTGCTGGACTACTGCAAAAACGAGTTTCCCGAATACATGGTTTACAAAAAGGCCCGGGAAAAAGCTGCCGTATCAGAACTTTCCCCAGTTGAGAAGTCCATAGGAATACGGTGGGCAAAGATAAAGGGCTTTGTTGGCATTGAAAAAGGAAAGCTGGTCCCCAGGAAAAAGGAGGAGGACGTGCAGAAGGTGCTGGGCAGGATGGGGAAAGCCTGCAATGACCTGAAGGAATCCGGCACCACCGAGCGCAAGGTCATTGAAGAGGAGTTCTTTGAAAGAAAGCTGTTACAGAAATCCGTGGAAAGGACAGTAATCGTGGAATATACCGGCAAGCCAGTTGAGCTGGAGGAAGGCTTCAATGTCAACGTCCCCGGCCCGGATATGCCGGTGGGAAAGAACCACCCCATAACCACTATTACAAAAAGAATGAAGCAGATAATGACCGAGCTGGGATTCCATGAAATGGAGGGCAGCATCATTGAAAGCTCCTTCTGGAACTTTGACACCCTTTTCCAGCCACAGGACCACCCTGCCCGGGAGCTGGCCGACACATTTTACATAGACAAGAAATCCCTCCTTCCCGAAGACAAAAATCTTGTGGAAAGGGTCAAGAAAACACATGAGGAAGGATGGAAGTATTCCTGGGACCCGGAAGAGGCCCAGAAAACGGTGCTCAGGACCCACACCACCTCACTCTCCGCCCGGTATCTTGCCAGGGCTGAGGACAAGAAGCCCAGGAAATACTTTGCAATCGGAAGGGTATTCAGGAATGAAGCCACTGACTTCAGCCACCTGGCCGAATTCCACCAGGTGGAGGGAATTATCGCCTGGGAAAAGGCAACGTTTACAGACTTGCTTGGAATACTCAGGGAATTCTACCGCAAGCTGGGATTCGGGAAAATCCGCTTCAGGCCCAGCTATTTTCCCTACACCGAGCCCAGCCTGGAAGTGGAGGTTTATTTCGAGGAAAAGCAGCAGTGGCTGGAGCTGGGGGGAGCGGGCATCTTTAGGCCTGAAGTAAGCATTCCCCTTGCCGGCGTTTATCCTGTCCTGGCATGGGGGCTGAGCCTGGAGAGGCCGCTGATGCTCCTGCTTGAGCTTGACGACATCAGGACGTTCTACAAGAACGATTTGGACTTCTTGAAATCATCAAGGTTGGAAATATGAAGCTGCTGAACATTGTCATAATACTGCTTGCGGTGATGGTGCTTGCCCTGGGCGCAGTTGTGGGCCTGATTCTGTTTGCCGGAGGCCCGGAAGAGCTGCTCACCGAAACAACATCCGAGCCGGCATTCTCTGTTCTTGAGGTTGGGACCGCATCAGACCAGGGATTCGCGGTCTACAACTTCAGGGGAGAAGGGGAGGCAACCATCCTGAGCCTTGACTCCAGGCCGTCCAAAAAGCTTACCATCGTAGATGACAGCCAGGCAATACAGGCAACCCGGTTTGACCAGCTGGTGGACGAGCTCAGGGAGCTGGAGAAATACGGCTATGAAGTGGTGGTGACCAACAAGACCACCATAAACGAGGGCGTCTATGTGATTCCCACCGGCGCCATACCTGCCTATGCACTGTTCAATCTTCAGCAGAATGTTTCTGATGCAACCGTTATTTACATTGGGGAAAAGGACCTGATTCTCAGCAGGGGAATCAAGCAGCAGGGGTGGTATGATGCACTCCATGAAGAGCAGCGCAAAAGGATTGTGCAGTTCGACGGAACCCTGGATGATTTCGTGGAGCAGGGAAACACCTCGCTTTTTGACACCATCCTGATGATGAACTGGAGCAGGACGGACAACAGCACCAGAAGCCTGGAAGGCAATGGGATAACAACCTCTACCGTGGGGATGGGGGACAAAGGTTATCTCCGCATAATCTATCATGTCGACGACCTTCTTGGCGTTTATGACTCTCCAAAGCTCCAGCTGGCTGACAGGACCATAAACCCTGAGCCGGAAAGTGCCTTCCCCTGGGAAAGGTCAACCCTGCTGTTCTCGCTCAACAAGACCAACGGCACGGCCTTTCTTTCCATAAAAAAGGACGGAAAGGAAGTCATGAGAAAGCTTCTGCGGAGGGTGAGCGATGAGAATGTCTTCCTGGAGAAGCTCCAGTATGGGGAGCCCGGCGATTACATAATCACAGCGGAGGACAATTCCGGGGTAATTGCTACAGGTTATTATCATGTAAAGGACCTGAAAATCCGGCTGCTTTCCAGAACCGGAATCACCTATGTGTTCGGCGTCACTGTGGACGGCGAGCCGGTCAAGAACGCTGATGCATTTGTGGGTGTGGGGGAGTCCGGCGAGAAAAAGAGGTTCTTTGTCAACGACGGCAGGCTCACCCTGAATGCCGACCTGGAGCAGGGCCTCAACGTATTCAAAATGGACCTCTACGGGACAACCATCAGCGTGCCCTACCAGAACAGCCAGGAGAATGTGTTCGAACTCTACATCAAGTATCTCACCCCCGGCCTTATCCTGGTTGCCCTGGTTTACTTCGGGGCCAGGATGACCAGGAGGCCCACCTACAAGCTCCGATTCGGTGATTCTGTATCTGTGGTAAGGCAGGAAATCAGGGTTCCGGTGAACCGGGCGGTGGAAAGCTTCCGCAGGATAAGGTCAGACATGAACCTGGGCAAAACACCGATAACGCCCCAGGAGTTTGCAATTTCCCTGAAGCGTTATCTTACCAACGGCTCTGACATTACCGAGGGGAATGTGGAGGAAATCCTCAAGAACCTGGTAAAGAGCGGCCGGCTGGAGAACTACCGCGACTACTACCAGTTTCCAGGGGAGGGTGACATAAAGAGAAACTCCCTGTGCAGGGTGATAAGGGAGAAGCTTATCCAGAGCGGCACAATGTTTGACGAGAAAAACGGCAAGTTCGTTACCAAGGACTGTGAGATTGGATTCTTTGGGCAGAACTTCTCCAAGAAGGCGGTAATAGTGGTGGAAAGCAAGAAGGAGGCCCAGCACCACCTTTCCAGCCTCAGCGACGCAGAGAACGCAAGGCTGCGGATAATGCAGGCCAATGAGCAGATAGAAATCGTGCCGATTGACCGGCTTGAAGATGTGTTATGAAAAACCTTGTTTTTCTTCTTCTGGTGCCCCTGGCATTTGCACTGCCTCCGGTCCAGGATGCGATGGATGAAAACACTGATTTTTCTGCAGAGCTGGAAGGATATTTCAACAGCTCAATTGCAAACAATTCATCCATCATGCTTTCCTTTGGAGATAATGACCGGACGCTCTATCTTTTTGCAAGCGTTGGCATTGCCGGCATGAACCTGCTTCTGGACAACATGACCCATCCCACTCCCGGGCTTTCAGTGATTACTGCCAGGGGGTACCAGCAGGACCACCTTGTTGCAATTCCCTCAGACGGCTATCCCGACTTTGTGTGCGACCGGGGCTGGTTTGAAAGCGGGGCCCAGTATGCATGGAGGTGTGATTTTGACGGTGACAACTGCGTGGAGTATGAGAGCAACACCTGGGTATTCTACAACGGGGCGGTTAATTTCACCTTCAGGAATGTTTCAGAGAGTGTGGAGTTTACATCCAATGAAATTGAAGTTCCGGAGGCCGTGCTTGAGGAAATGGAAACGTCCTCAGGAAGGGAGAACCTTTCCGTAATAATAGAAGGAAGGGTGGAATTCATATATGAGATAAACAACCGCACCTTTGGCGCGGACTGCGCCAGCAACCTTTCCAACCACACCGGAACCGTTCCATTTTCAGTGAATGCGTCATTCCCGGTGGCAGGAGACCGGAAGCTCTTTTTCCTGAAGTCTCCGGTCCTCAGGGAGCAGTGGTTCAGGAATAACCGGTTCGATGCCGTGGTGCTTTCCCAGAGCCCCCTGTATTATGCTGAAATACTTTTTGACGGCAACCAGAGCAGGAACTTTACGATAAGGGATTTCTACAACACTACCGGTGCATACGGGCTGGTGGAAATCCATTCCAACCAGACCAGTGAGACCGGCTTCACCGAATACATGAGCCAGTCCTCCCCCTTCCCCCTCCAGAGGGAGGATTACAACTATACCTTTATCTATGAGTTCAGCCACCGGTACTCCGGCCTGGGGCTGCACAACCTTTCCCTTTCAGTGAACGACAGCTTCCTGGGCAGGGAGCAGTACAATGAAACCCTGCTCAGCAGGATGCTTTCTTATGGCGGGGCATATGATGAGAAGGGAGAGCGGCTGAGCAATTCCACCCCTGCAAGAAAGAGCGCCGGCTTTGCAAAGCAGGAGCTCACTGTGATTGAGCTGAGCCTGGGATTTGTGGGGCTGGTGCTCTTCCTGGCATTTCTTAATTTCTGGATGCCCGAATAGTCAGACCTTTTCGGCAATAGCGTAGGTCCTTTTCACGTCTTTTATTCTTACCCTGCAGGTTTCCCCCTGCTTGGCGTTTTTCACAAAAAGTATGAACCCCTCAACCCTTGCGATGCCCTCCCCCTTGGCACTCACGCTTTCAATGGTGACTTCCAGAATGTCTGTTTCTTCCACCGGCTTGGGTGCAGTATAGTCCTTTGCCATTGCTTTCATCTCATTGCAGAAAGTCTGCCAGTTGTGGAGGCTTCCGGCAGCAGGGCTTCAGTTGCTGGAGGCAGTCTCCAGAGGCCCCCTTGCCAGCACCTCCCCGATTATCTCCGGGGTGACTCCCGGCCTGAAAAGAATCGTTTCCTCTTCCATGCTTGTTATTCTCCATTCCATAATTTAAAAGGTTAGCGTACATCTGTTATTCATGGAAGATTCCAGTGGTATTAAGCTGGTAATATTTGACCTTGACAGCACCATGGTCAAGCTTGAGGTTCCGTGGGACCAGCTCAAGGAAGAGGCAATACAGATGGCCCGGGAATATGGCATAGATGTGGATGGCAGCCTTCCCATGATGGAAGTGAGCAACCTGCTGGACGAGTACCCGGATGCAAAGGAGCCGCTCTACCATCTATTCAAAAGGTATGAGGCCAGGTGTGTGGAGGGGGAAGCCTATTATGTCTACCCCGGCATCAGGGAGCTGGTCCATGACCTGAAGGAAAAAGGCTACCAGCTTGCGGTTGCCAGTGCCAACTGCCAGTCCACTGTGGAAGAGGTCCTGCAGGCCGCCGGACTGCTTGATTCCTTTGATGCGGCCCTGGGAAGGGAGAAGGCGGGAAGAAACAAGCCGTCCCCCTCCCAGCTGAACAACATCCTTGGGGAGCTGAATGCTGCCAAGGAAAGCACCCTGATGGTGGGCGATTCCAGGTATGACGAGGGCGCGGCAGAGGCGGCCGGCGTGAAGTTCTTTAACATCTCCGGCCATGGAAACAGGGTTGAGGAGCTCCGGCAGATGCTGCTAGACTAGCCCGGTTTCCAGCCCGAACCGTTCTGCAAGCCCCGCTATCTTCTTTTTCTGGGAGCTGTTGGTCTCTTTTTTCAGAATCAGGACTTTTTTCACCGGTTCCACTGTCTTCTGCACTGCCTGCCTGAAGGTATCCTCGGCAATGCCTTCAATGGCATACTTGGGGGCTATGTGCCCCACTGCCAGGCTGCTTTCCAGCACCAGCTTTGTGAACTCCCGGGAATAGTGGCCTCCCCCTACCCCAAGCACTGCCTCATAGGTTTCGTTTTTTTTCAAAAACTCGGAGACTGCCTGCGCAACTATTCTTCCTGCCTCCTGGTTTTTCCACTCCTCCCCGGTGCTTCCAATTTCCACAAACATGATTGGTGCCTTGCAGGTGGGGCCGTGGTGGTCTGCCTCTATGTAAACCGGCCAGTCCAGGGTGTTTGCATTTTCCAGCTCCCGGATCATGGTCTTGAGCCTGCTGGCATATGCAGTGTTCAGGGTCCTTGGCTCTCCCCCGAATTTTGCCTCATCCCAGTTCCCGGGAAAATGGGCGGTGAGCATCTTCTTTCCCCCCCTGCTCCTGTGGGTGCTCAGCACCAGGATGAGGTCGGTGTCAAAGCCGGTGGGCACGTCCAGTATGGTGGGCGCACCGGTCTCAATCAGCCTGTTTCCGCCCCTTTCCCATTCCTTTTCCCCTGTTTTTTCAAATCCATGCCTTTCAATCAGCTTTTCCGCAATGTTCAGGCTTGCAGTGTTGTTGGGCGTGAACAGCAGTATCATAAAATCACCACCAAAGTGCATGCAATCGGTATCATAAGATTGTCGTCAATTCCAAAATCTATGCCTTCCACCAGCGCCCCAATCAGCGCCAGGGGGAAAACCGCTTCGCCTATGAAATAGTATGCAGGCAGGGATGCAAGCAGAAAGGCGATGCTTCCTTCAAGCGTTTTCTTTTCATTGTAGGGCAGGGTTATCCTTCCCCTTCTTCCCACTGCGGTGGACACACCGTCCCCTACGGCAAGGATGAACACAATGGCTGCAATGCCGGAGGTATCAAGCAGGAAGGCCAGGGGGATGAGCACCCCTGCGGCATAGCAGGCCGAGCCCCATCCCGGAAAGAGCACGCCCGGCCTTTCAAAATGCCTTTCAAACCACTGCACGATGCCAATCTTTTTTCCGAGCAGCCGGGCGTTGATTAGCACCGTTCCAATGATAATGGTGAAGAACACCGCTGCAATCATGAAGCCCCTGCCGAAGTATAGCAGGCATGCAATGGCGCCTATCCCCACCAGGATGTGGAGCACCTGCCTTTTGAGCTCTTCATCCATCGTCCAACCTCCTGAAAATCTCTGCCGCTATATAGTAGGAAAGCATCGCCACCGGCAGGGCGGCTGCGACATCATAGAATGTATGGACCCCGATGTTCAGCCTGGTGAATGCCACCAGCAGGGCAAAAAGAAGATAGAAGCCATAGCTTTTCTTGTTCAGGAACCCGGTCATCAGGGCAAAGGCAACTGTTGCATGCATGCTGGGGAAGGAATACCCCTCCGGGCACCAGCCGTCATCGGCGCAGGGCCTTTCCACTGCCATGAAATGCTTGGCCGCAAGTATCAGCAGGGCAGCCACAATGATGGAAACAAGAATCTTACCCTGCTTTTTCCCCCTTCTTTCCCCGATGACAATCAGCGCCAGGACTATCACTGCGTATATGACCGGCTCCTGGAGAATCATCCCGATTTCATGGACCAGGGGATTGTCAACTGACAGCACTGCATTTGTAATTGCGTCCATCCGTGATTTCTTGGTTCAGAAACTTATAAAATGAAAGGCGGCCAGGCCTGCAACTGCAAGCAGCAGGAAATATATGGCTGCACTTGAGCCTTTGCCCTCTGCATCGGCAATTGCAACCGACGATATCATTGCATAGATAATCAGGTAGGAGGGGACAACAGAATAGGAAAATTCAACCGCTCCGGCCACTGATGCCTCATCAATAAGGCTACCCATGCTTTCCAGAAGGCTGAGGGCGGTCTTCATTATTACCGGGACAAGCAGCGCCCCGAATACCAGGGTGTATTTCTGCATGGAGAACACCTGGCTTCTCTCCCTCTGCATCTGGAAGCAGCCTATTATGTCCTCGGCAAGCATGCTGAGCCTGTCAAGGGAGTTGGTCCTGAACATCTGCTTTATCATCAGGGCCGCCCTCCTGAGCAGGGGCGATTGGTTTCTCTGCCACAAGTCATCAAGGGCTGTTTCCAGCTTTACGTTATTCTCCAGCTGCCTTCTTGATGCTCCCGCCTCCACGGAAAGCTTACCAAAGCCTCCGTTTTCAATTACCCTGAACAGCCTTTCCGGCGGGGTGGATTTCGGCAGACCGCTTACCGAGAAGAGGGCGTCGGGCAGCACTGCCTCTATCTCCTCCGCCTTTTTCTCCTTTGCATAATCCCGGTACAGGAAATGCCCTGAAACCAGAAACGCAAGCAGCATGGCCGGGACCTGCAGCCATTCCACCAGGGTGCCTGCAATCAGCAGGATTCCGGGCAGGGCAATGTAGGGCTTTAGCGCGGTCTTTGCAGAAAGGGAGGATGCCGGCACTATGGCCTTGGATACGGCCAGTATCATTGCACTCATGGCAGGGAATACAGCCAGCAGGCCCAGGGCAATCTCAGGCTCCCCCAGGGCGGCCCCGAAGACATACCTTCCGATAACTGCATACACCAGGAAGAATGTGGGGAGCACCGCACTGGAGATTATGAACACCAGCCCCAGCAGGGCGCTTTTGGACGCATACTGCCGGAAGCGGTGCTTTTCCAGGTCCAGCAGCTCATTTCCTATTTTCTGCATCTCCCTTCCTGAGCTGCCTATCTCATAGGCTGAAACCAGCTGGGAGACAGCCCTTTTCACTGCCAGGGAATCAAGGGATGAGGCAAAGGATGAAAGTGCATTCTGCATGCTCATGCCGTTTCCGGCGCTCCTGGCAATTTTTTCTGTTTCCCTTTTCATCGGCCCCTCCGCGGCCTGATGCACCGCCTTTTCAAAAGGGATTCCCATCTCCATCAGCATTCCTGCGCTTCTCAGGAAAAACGGCATCTCGCTCTCAACTGCCGCGGCCCTCTTCCTTGCTTCTGCCTCTGGCAGGGCAAGCAGCAGGGCCAGGGATGCGGCCAGCCCCAGCAGGGAGATGCCGAGAAAATGCTCCAGCCCGGCCAGCAGGCATGCCGTGAGAACAACAATAAACGCCAGAAGGGAAAGCACAATGCCCATGCACAGGTATTTTTTGGGATTAATGCCCAGGGACTCCATTGTGCTGCTGCCCCTGCTCTGCACCGGCACCTCCGGAAAGAGCCCGGCAATCTCTGCAAGCCTCATCGGCATCCCCCGAAAAGCCTTTCCTGGATTTCAGCATAGAAGCCGGCATAGCCGTCCGGCGCAGATGCCAGCAGCCTTTTCCGCTTCTTCAGCTCTTCCCTGATTTCCCTTTCCTCCAGGCTGAAGCTTTCAGCAATTTTCTCCAGAAGCCTTGTTTCTCCTGTTTTTCTGAATACAGGCCGGACGCCGTTGTCCACCTCGGCAATCTCCACCACTTTTCTTGTTTCCGTGTTTTTCCTTTTCCCGGGGTCATACTGCAGCATCCTGCGCTGCACGACAATGCAGTCTATGCTTTCCAGGTCCAGCCGGGGTATGCCGAATGACTTCAGCCTGGACAATGCTTCCTCTGCACTCTGGGCATGCATGGTTGCATAGCTCCCCCTTGCCTGCCCTGCCAGAAGGACGTCAAAAAGGGCCTCTGCCTCCTTCTGGTTCCTGATTTCGCCCACCACCATGCGGTCCGGCCGCATCCTAAGGGAGTCGTACACCAGGTCCCTGAGCTCTATCCCCATCTCCCGGTTGGCCAGCAGCCTCAGCTGGTGCTCATGGGGAACGTTTATCTCCGGGGTTTCTTCGGCTATTATCACCCTTTCGTCTGCAGGGACAAAGGTGAATAATGCATTCATGGTAGTGGTCTTTCCGCTTGCAGTGTTCCCTGCAACAATCACCGAAAGGTCGCACTGCATGAGCAGGGAGAGCAGGGCAAGCTCTTCCATCCTTACTGTTCCGTTCATGGCAAGCTCCTTTGGCGAGAAGGGCCGGTCCCGGAACTTTCTTATGGTGATTTCCCCACCAGAGACCGGCGGCAGGGAGGCATGCAGCCTTGAGCCGTCCGGGAGGGTGGCGTCAATCCTGGGGTTCTGCATGGTGATGTGCCTTCCCAGGGGCCTTGAAAGCCTGTTTATCATGCCTTCTATTGCCTTTTCGTCATCAAAGCAGGCATTCACCGCGTTCCATCCTTTCCTGCGGAAATAGGCAAATACCGGCTTCTCCGGGCCGATTACGCTTATTTCCTCTATCTCAGGATTGGAGAGCAGCTCCTCCAGGAAGGCAAAGCCGTAAATCTGGGACACCGCAGCCATGCACACATAGTCCTGCTGCTCCTTTCCCAGGAAGATGCCCCTTTCCCCTGCTGCCGAGATTACCATCTCCTCAATCAGCCCTTCGCTTTCCTCCCGGCCTTTTGCCTCCCTGGTGCGGGTTGCCTCCTTGAACCTCTCCTCGGCGGCAGCCACAAGCTCCTTTTCTTCCCTGCCCAAAGCAGGGAAGCCTACAAAATAATCCCCTTTGTCAAGAATACGCCAGCCCAGCACATTCATCCCCCACTATGCTTTGCTTTCAAGGGTTTTAAGGCTTTCGCAGGACTTAAAATAACATCTGTTTACACAATAATACCATGAGACCCAGGACCAGGAAGAAGGCGCATGCCAGGGAAGGCAGGGGATTCCGGAGGTCTGTTCCGCTTGTATCGTCCCTGCTTCTGGCCGGGTTTATCGGATGCAGGGAAGAGCCGCCGCCCCCTCAGAGCACCATTACCAGGGAGCAGACCGAATATGTTATCCCCCTGAGACCGGAAAGGAGCAAGTCCCGGAAGGGAAGAGCGGCGGCCAAAAAAGCTTCTTCACAGGACAGCCTTGAGGCTTTGCGCGGCAGCTTCCCGGAAATGGCAGGCATCCTTGAGAAAAGGGTCAGCCAGCCTGAAAAGAAGATGAAGCTCACCAGGGAGCAGGCGCTGCGCACTGCCTCTGATATTGCCCGGCTGCTTCCCTCCATGGAAAATACAGGGAAGATGTGCAGTGCCCTTCCCCGCTCCTGTGTTGAGCTGATAAGGGGGGTTGCAGAAAGAGGGGTTGGCCAGGAAGAAGCCGAGAAGATAGCCGGGTTCCTGCTTGAATACGTTTCCCATGTAAAGTTCAGGAACACAAAACAGTTTGACAGCAACCTTTCCCATGTGATTGGGAGGGACTGGCCGGAGATAGACTACTCCGGCGAGGGGACATCCTGGCAGTCCCGGCAGAAGAGCTGGAGCAGGTACGGGGTGGAGGACTTCAGGACTGTGAAAAGCATCTGCAGGTACTTCAAAAGGGAATCAGGGATGAGGTACCACCGGAGAATCTACCGGCCCAAAAGGGGATTCCCCGGCAGGCTGGAGGGCTTCTGCGAGTGATTTA